>NZ_BAABCY010000050.1:0-14840 GCF_039539345.1 Snuella lapsa
ACGCCTTAATGCTCTTCTTGATAGAGAATACAGAGAAAAAGTTCTTGGTTTTAAATGAAATTGCCCTGATTGCAACCCCAATATTTGAGTAGGGAACCTATTAGACTATCAATGTAAAGTATTTTACATAATGTAAATTATAGTACAAATGTATTGTTTAGTTAATTAGAGTGGTTTATCCATTTGATAGCTATAATGTAGTATTATGTAAAATATCCCAGAAGCATTTGTTTTCATTAGAATAATTGGAACTTGGGTCATTAAACTAATAAGCGGTTTGCTTCGCAGAGTTTTTTAAAACATTATGTATCTATAATTAGTCGTTATGTAAAATAGCCGCTACCAAGCACTCGATTGTTTTATAAAATCAAATTGCTCTGGCAATTTATTTTACACACAATTATCCAACGCTTGCCAACGCCAAAATAAAAGCTAACCTTTTTGCTCTTATTAAAAATCGCGTATTCGACTAAAATGTACGTAATAAAAAATTTTAGACGATTCTCGTGGATTGCCACAAGAGCATAAATTTTAAGAAAAATAAAATTCTATGCACTTGTTAACTTTAGAACTTCAATTAATCTTTTTTTTAATGTTTCATTATCTTTTGTCTTGAAACAAAAGAAACAAAAATTCAAGGCTGCATATAATTTTGGAAACAAGTAACGGCTCATTCACTATATTTTAGGAAACATTGTAGCTTGTTAACACTACTTCGAAATCTATAGCAAAACTCAAAATATTTAGAATATTTATTACTAAACCCCTAAAATATGGACGCTCATTTCCCCTATTGTTTTAACCAAAATTTTATGAGGCCAAGGGTAAAATCGAGGTTTTATTTTACATAATAAAAGTGCATATAACATCATAAATAGGTGAATAATATATATCGCCATTTCAATACATTCCACTACTATTTACTTAGTTTAATAATCGAACACTACATTCACAAACCCACCAGTCCAATTAGCAGTATTTCCAACTACGTCTCGGATTCCTTTTCCTGGAAATGAAACACTAAAACCTGCGTTGAGGTAAATATTGCTACTTACCATTCTATTATACTCTACAAATATATCATCTGCAAGATTCTTGTTGGTAACACCAGAAATAACCGTAGGAATACTATCTGAAAAATTCGACTCGTGCAGCTTGACCAAATTGTATAGGGCTTCTTAATTGTTGGGCAGAGATATGTGCATAGCGCAATGTGATAATGTCTTTTTTTGATGGTGATACACGTATACTTACACCATTGGACTGTACGTTTGAATTTATAAAAACCATTGATGATTTAGAACCAGTAGACCATGCGCTTGGATTTCCTTCAAAATATAGTGGGTCAAAGCGTTCTTGACCTGACGTATTGGGCTTGTCTCCTGAAAAGGTTTGGTAAGAGTACATTAATGTAGGTCGCCATGGTATATTAACTAAATCGTAACCAACTTGCAACCTTCCACCAAACGACGACATATCTATTCTATCATTCCATTGGTATGCAACGTCTAAAGCTGTAAATAAGTGTTTTAAGGTCTTTTTAAAAGGCCTTGTTTTAGTATATAGGTTAAGAGCGTTTAAACCATCTCTATCACCTGGCGTAATTATAGGTGCGCCTTCGCCATTTGGTGCTGCTTTTGGATAAGGCGCTAAAGATTCTAATACATTAATGTATGACAAGCCTATATATTTATCTTTAGTTTGGTAATAATTAAGGTCTATACCTGCTAATTCATTTTTGGTGTCATTTGATGGCAACTCATTAGGTGAAATATAAAAAACCTTGCTTTTATTTTTTTTACTTGTTACCTCTACTATAGCAGATTTTTCCCAAGCTTTACGAGGACCAAATTTTAAGGCACCTCTTTCAAATCCACTGGATGCTCCATTAGAAATAAGCATACCTGTTCCTAGCTTTAACTCTCTAGAGCCTATTGAAGCATCTACAAACGTACTATCAGAAATTTTAAATTTGTAGCCTATATGGGCATTTTCTAGTGTTATTTTTCCTGTGTTTTTAGCATCAAAAGCATCAGTACCCATTGTGTATGAACCTACAGCAGAAACCTTTAAATATAGACTTGAATGTGTGCCAGTTTTATTAATTAAACTTATACCTGATTTTATATAAGATTCTAACCATTGCGTGTCTGAATTAAAATCTAATTCTGGTACATCAGCTAGATCCCAAAACAAGTTGGTTTCTGCTACGGCATTAACACCAAATTGGGCATGTCCTTGTATTTTTAATTTTTCCGAATTATGAAATATTAACTCTTTTTTTTCTTGTGAGTATACGTTATTACTATAAAAAAGGACAAGACATAAAAGACTCATACAGAGTAACTTTATATGATTCTTATTATTTAAATTATGAATAAGTGATAAAGTCATTATTGTTATGCGTTTTAAATTAGTTAAACCTATAGCCTACTTCAATTATACTGCTATTTCGCTCTCCAAATCCTTGTATTATGCTTAATGACCAATTGCCAATGGATTTGTTTAAACCTATATTATAGTTCCATTGTTGAGATTGAAACTCAACTTCATAGTTTGTTACCTCACCTGCACCTGAAACAAATGACCCTTTGTTTTCTTGACCAGAATCTAAATAAAGCCCACCAACAAATATGTTAGCAAATTTTGTTTGTAAACCAATCATAGGAAAAGCGGCGAAAGCCTTTTGTTTAGAATCTAGCTCTTCTAAACTTGTCGAAGCCCATGATAAATTTATATTTATAAAAACATTTTTATAGCCACCAGCTAGTATTGTTCCAAATGCCAAAACAGTCCCATTAATATTAACCAACTGGTCTCTTTCTAGGGTTCTAAAATCGCCTTCTGTTAATCCAGGAATTGGTGGAACGTCTAAATTAAATCGTAATCGTAAGTTATTAAACGTTGTAACTCTACCTACCATGCCATAAACATTTAAAAATGGCAACACCCAAACATCTGTTCTTACCTGAGTGGATAAGGTTGTGTTTTCTATAGTTGAATTATCTATGTTTACAAAATCATCGCTATCATTTAAAATAATATTTCCAACGGTTATTTTTGAAATGTCCATCTTTTGTTTTTGATGGTACATACTAGCAGATATTCCGTATGTTTTGGGAAATTCAAAACCCAGACTGTCTGCTTTTTTCAAAAGACTTTTCATTAAAGGAAATAATGGTTCCTTTTCTACAGTAAGTGTGTCCCTTTGTGCATAAATAAAGGTGCTCGAAATGAACAGTAAAAACAAACAAATTTTACTTTTCATCCTTTTTACTATTTATTATACGTTGAATGATTTTTGGTCTATTAACAAAACTTAAAGCACCTAACACAAAAATTAATAAGGCTAAACCTAAAATACTTTGTCCATTGGCATGTTCAAAATCTATTATAAACAGATGTCTTACAACTGCAATTAATGCTATTTGGTACAAAATAGTGAGTTGTAAAGCGTGCTGTGATGTTTTTAAGTAAATTAAAAGTGATTGTATTAATTCAATAATAATTGTAATTAAGAGCACACCAGCTACAAGACCTTGAACATGTACTATGAAAAGGTTTTCTTTTTTTACATTAGTTTGAGAAAAGTCGAAGATGGAACTATTATTTAGCATCGTTCTAATGACCAATATTATAAACTCTATAGTTGAATATATAAGTATTAACGATAGGATACCAATAAGTATCCAATAGAAATACTTTAAAAACGTGTTTAATAAATTCACTTTTTTTAGGATTTATTTACTCAATAAATATTTAGCCACTGCATGATAAGCGGGCAAGGATGTTGGGTCTATTTTAGCGTTTTTTGCTTCGGGATGAGAAGCCAATCTTACCAGTACCATTTCTGCTTTTGGGTCTATATAAATGGTTTGACCATATACGCCTCTAGCGGCAAATGCTCCATGTTCATTATGAGTTATCCACCACATATTACGGTAACTCCAATTTTTTAAGTCTTTATATCCTGCTTCTTCAAATGCTTGCTGGCTACCACCTTCCTTAATATTATCTATAACAGATTTTGGCAATACTTGTTGGTTATTAAAATAGCCATCATTTCTTATCATCTCTCCAAACATGGCTAAATCACGCAAATTAGCATTAAATCCGCCTCCTGCAAATGCTATAGCTGCATCGTCTATTGAATAATAACCGTCAAAATGAGTTCCCAATGGTTTCCATATTCTTGTGGATAATAATTCTGGAATACTTTTGCCTGTGGTACGAGATGCAATCCATCCCATAGCATCTGTGTTAATAGTTTTGTAACTAAACACTTCTCCATGCACCCCATTTTTCGTAACAGTTTCTAAATAATCATAGTAATATTTAGCATTTGAAAATGTATATACTTCTGCTTTTGGATTTGAATAATCTTCACTATACTGTAATGCAGTCGTCATATCTAATATTTCACGTATGGTTGCATCACCAAATGCAGATTTTTTTAATTCAGGCACATAATAACCAGCTGTTTTGTTCTCATCTAAAACTCCTTCATCTACTAATAAAGCTCCTAAAGTTCCTGTTAAGGTTTTACTCACAGACATCACTGCATGAATGCCATCTGGTTTCAAAGCACCAAAATATTTTTCGTAAACAATTTCACCTTTATGTAAAATTATAATACCATCTGTATAATTTTTACCTAATGATGTTTCCCATGTCATTTTTTCTTCGGTGTGCCATGGTGTAAATGTTAATGCATCTATTGCATCATCTAAATTGAGCTTAAACTCATAGCGGTTTTTTTGAGCCGATGGTACGTTTGTAGTCGTCATAAATTGTCTCATATGACATACGCTATAGCGCATTGCGGGAAACTGAAAAAAACTACCATCATTTCCTGATACAATTTTGTTATCAGCTGGTCTAAAACCAAGCATCCATCCCATAATATTTGGGTCTGATGCTTCGGCATCTAAAGGCGCATTTTGTGCAACTAGTGTGCTAGTGACTAGAAAGAGCGAAAAAGTAAAAATCAGTATTCTCATTGGTTAAAAGTTTTTTGTGATTCCTATTTGAAATAATATACCTCTATTATCTATGGTTTCTTGCTTTGTGGGAAATTCCATTACTGTTCCTAAATTATAGCCACCACCTAAAGATTTTCCTATAATAGGGGAAAATATTAAGTTAAAATTATCATTTGTAAAGTCTTGCACTATACGTTGCTCAAAAGCATAAAACCAACCTGTTTTTTGAAATTTAGCTAAAAATGTTCTAATGGTAAGCACGCTTAAATCAGGAAAAGCCGTGTTTTTGGCAATATGAAAGGTATATTGTGGTTGGGTTGCAAATATTAAACCTGGATTTATAGTGTAAATATAAGCAATGGAAGGATTTGCAGAGACATACTGACTGCCAAAATTCTGAGAGCCAGTTGGAAGTGTAAATTCTACACCTCCAGCTAAAGCATGTTTCTTTTTTAAGTAAAAGGTATTTAAAATAGATAACCTTAAATCTCCTCCTTTTGTAGAGAATCCTTCTCCAGATATACCAGTATTAATTGTGGTTGTTTCATATTTAATACCTATACTCCATGTTTTAATACCAGCTGTAAAGTTTATCCTATTGTTAATTAAAGAGCGGTTATCACTTCTATCATAATACCAAACAGAATAGGCGAGTTTGGTATTAACTCTTGTTGGATCGACACCAGACTGAGTTCTAACTTTTTCAATATCTGTAGAATCCTTTTGTGAAAATCCTATTAATGGAATAATTAATAGAATGAAGAAAAATACCACTCTTGTCATAAGTTTAATATTTTATTTGTTGTTTTCTTCAACCCAAACAACTAAACACATTTTTAAAATAGAAACACAAGTGCTTTTTAAGAAATTATTTTAACCATAATTTAATTACGGGCTAAACTCATGTTAAATTACTAAAAAACAACTAGATAAAAAAAATAATATAAAAAAGCCTTATCTTTAAACTAGTAAATTTTGTGTATGACAATTAAATTTTATGGTACAAGAGGTTCAATTCCTGTTTGCGAAAATGGGTTTCAAGAATTTGGAGGAAATACGACATGTCTTTCAGTAACTGGAGAAGAAAGAGATGATATATTAATTTTAGATTCCGGAACTGGAATTAGAAAATTGGGTAAGGAATTGATGCAAAAAAAATTTCAAACCAATCAAAGAATCATGATAGCATTCTCACATTATCATTGGGACCATATTCAAGGCTTTCCATTTTTTGGTCCTGCATATGATTCGTCCAAAGATATTCATTTAATGGCATATGGTGAAGATAACCAAATTACTGATCTAAAAGAAGTTTTTGGGAAACAAATGGAAAGTATTTTCTTTCCTATAAGCCTAGATAATATGGGAGCCAAATTCACTTTCACAATTAAAAAGATTAATGAGGAATTTTTCCCTAACGGAAGATTACTTGTAAATAAACATTCGCATCCTGGAGGTGCAGTTGGTTATCGAATTGAATATAACAATAAAATATTTGTGTATTGCACCGATATAGAACACGGAGAACAATTAGATGAACGAGTGATTGCTTTTGCAGAAAATGCAGATGTTTTGGTACATGATGCGCAATATACACCCCAAGAGCTTCCTAATTTTAGAGGATGGGGACATAGCAGTTGGGAACAGGCAATTGAAGTAGCAGAACTTGCAGGTGTAAAAAAGCTGTATTTAACTCATCATGATCCAGAACATAATGATGATTTTCTTAAAAGAGAAGAATTGAAATGTCAAAAACGCTTTGCAAATTGTTTTATGGCTAGAGAGGGAGATGAGATTAAGCTTTGAGATAAAAAATGTAACATACATTTTAATATAATTTAAACTTTAGATTTATGAAAACTTTTAAAAAGCACTATCGTTATTTGTTAATATTCATTTTACTATTAACTTTTAGTTGCTCTCCTAAGTTATCTTCTAGTTTTACAAAAGAAAACTACACAGGAAAAGCATATTCAAAAATAGCGGTCGTTGGTATTAGCAAAGATTTAAGCTCTCGATTGGCATTCGAAAAAACTGCAGTTGATCTTTTACAAAAAAAAGGTGTAAATGCAATTCAAGGCATAAACATATTTCCGCAAAATATGAGCGAGACAGAAAAACAGCCGTCTAACATAATCAAAATTATTAAAGAAAATGATTTGGATGGTGTAATAACCATGGGTTTAATTGATACCAAAGATGGACATCGCTATGAGCAAGGAGGAACATATACGATTCCTGCTGGATATTATCGTGTAGGAAAACATATATATAGAAGATATATCACCTTAGAAGAACCAGGATATTATGTGCCGTCAAAATCGTATGTAATTGAAGCGGTATTTTATAATCTTAAGCGAGAACTCGTTGAAGGACAAGACACTTGGGTTTGGACAGGTGAATCTTCAATTGTAGATCCATCATCTTTGCAATCTGCGGCTAAGAGTTTTACTAGTAGAATGGTTGGACAAATAATTAAAGATGGAATTATTGTATCAAAACACAAACAATAATAAGCTGTCTTTATCAAAAAAAAGCCGTAAATATTTGAAAATTAGTTAATTTAAAACCATTTCACACACATTACGCTTCCCCCTATGCTTCGACTTCGCTCAGCACAGGCTAGTCGCATAAAAAGTGTTCCATTAACATCGTAAAAGAAACTTTTTAGAATAAATTTTTTAAGAAACTGTAGTAACAAATTCGCTTTTAACCAAAGCTCAAGTTACATAACGCAGAACATTATAGTACATTTTACAACAATTAGTGAAATAGCGCTTTTGGGCGTTATTTGACATAATTACAGATATAACGTCTTTAGACTTATATCGATAGTAATTATGTCAAGCTAATTGTGGCTTCGTTAGAATAATCTAGATGTGTAGCTATAATTCTATATTATGTAAAATATCCCAGATAGTTTTGTACACACAATAAAATTCAGTACTTGGGTCATGGAAAACGCGTATTTATGTCTTTAGTTTAATTTTAATATTCCGTACAATGGTTCATGTTTTTTCAAATAAGCGATTCTCAAGAAACTTCACGTTAAATAAAATGTACTATAATTTGCCGTTATGTAAAATTGCCGCTGCCAAACGCTCGATTGCTTTTTAAAAATAATTATGCTCACGCAGTAATTTTTTTAAACACAATTATCCATCGCTTGCCAACGCCAAAAAAAAAGCTAGCCTTTTAGTTAAAAAAATACGGTTACAGACCCTACCGTGAATCCATTTACTTAAATAAAGACATATCCTTAAACCCAGAATTAAAAAAGAATATCATACTTGGAGCAGGTGTTTTGGGTGATCAGAACGGAATAACAGGTTTTGAACTTGCCATAAAAGGAATTCGGAATATTGAAAACCTGTTTATTTCCATCTCTTCTTTTAAAGTACCGTCTATTAGGCAAGTAGATTTTACCAATGTTGGTGCCAATTGGAGGGGGGCATTTAATTACTCTCATACCAACGAAACAATTCTATCAACAATTCGGGCGACTAACATCAAGTTAGGTTATCCAGTAATTGGTCGTTCTTTTATTGTAACAGCTGGTCTTGGAAGCTATAAACTCGATTACAAAAACATTAAACAGAATGGCTCTGAAGAAGTTATTCTAAACAGAGTTACACTTGCTCCCGATGAACTCTTCACCTTTGATGATGAAGAAACCCTGTATGGCGATCAAGACGCAACATTGGAATATGGACCTGTACTTGGTGCATCATTTGACCTTGGTCCATTGCTATTAGCATTCGACTACCATTTTATTGAACACCTTAAAACAAAATACACCTTGAGTGCACTAATAAATTTGGGTTTCTTTCTTCGATAGCAAATATTAATCAATTAAATGAACCCCATTGTCCTCCAAAGGACAACACAGCCAAGCAAAGGATTTCAACCAACCCAAAACGGCCTATCACCAAAAGCCCTAAAAATGAAGCAGGGAGCGATGGGCATGAGGATGAAAATCCTGTTTGACCCCGAAGCAATGAAGGGGAGGTATTTTTCATCCGTGGCGGGTGGCTGCGTAGCATTTTACAGGCTTGTGGTGTAAGCCTAGACCCTTTTGTTACCCATCCTGAGTTCAGACGAAGGGTTGGGCGATGCAAAAAAGTAAAGAAGCCTCTTTGTCATCCACAGCACAACACAGCGAAGCGAAGGTTCCCAAATAGGATTCCTTATTCATATAAGCGCTCTAGGCATTCAAACCCCTATTATCAAGTAAAAAGCCCCTTCAATAGTATCAAAGAGGCTCAAAAGAATTTGATTTTAACACATACATGCCCTAATTAATCGGTTCACACGTAGTACCGTTCCATTTACAATCGTTAGCATGCGTTAAGGTCACATCAATAGTATAGTAATACACGTCATTTTCGGTTTTTGTTGGAGTAACCACGCAAGACACCCCATTCTGGTACATAACATTTACCAAAGCGCCACCTTGGGTAATATTACCACCCGAGTCGATAATGGCGTACTCCGACGGATTTGCTGTATTTACAATAGTGAAGAACGCATCACCATCAATGTCCGATAAAGTAGTAAACACCTTGCTATCACTTACAACATACAAATTGTCTCCATACGTTTGGTAATCGTTGGTAGTCCCTACCGTTATGCCATCACCATATACCCTAAACACCGTGGTTAACACATCGTTATTATCGCTCAAGGGCACATAGTGGTCTGGAACTATGTTGTTATAATAGTCTATAGCATTTGTAAGTGTCGCTTGGTTTTCTGGGTATACTACCTGATAATTTAGCAAAGCATTTACAGCATTAGCATAAATGGTTTGCGCCTCTGGGGTGGTTAAAAACTTGGTAATACTCCGTACCCCACCCTTGTTTAAATAAGCAACATAAGCCGAATCCAGAGTCGCTCGGTACGGTGATGGCGATGCATCGCTGATTACAGCACGGGGATACGGCGGACAGCCACCACAAGAAGACGCATCAAATTCCAATCGCTGAATGGCTTTCCCAAAATCAGGATCTGTTTGACTGTAAACAGTACGGTTTAACGATTGTAAGGTCATCATGCCACTGCACATGGCACATGGCTCCAGAGAAGTGTACAGTACATAAGGATCGTTGTTTTCATTAGCCAACGAAAAATATTCCGTGGTATTCAAGTAACTGGTCATAAGACGTACTTCACCATGCTGCGTTCCGTTGCCAGTGGTATCAACGCAGTTTCTCGCCCACTTTACGATGTCTCCCGAAGGAGCCACTAGAATAGAGCCAATATTATAGCCCCTAACAGGGTTGGTCGTTGGCGTTTGCCAGTTCTTGTATACAACACCTAAAGACAACAAACTAAAAATCTTATCCTTTTCAATTTGAACACTATCAGTTACAGAATAAGTGTTGTAACAAGTAGTGGTTAGCGAAGGACCCGTTGCCAAATGCACACGTTCGGTTTGTACAATGCGCTTTTTACACGAAATAGCCGCAAAAAGTAGTAACAATACTGAAAAAATGGTTGTTCTCATAATTAAATGTGTTAGGTTAGTTAAGGTTTATATATAGTGATAATGCTTGTTTGGTATAAGAAGGTTTTGCATATAAGATCAAAAGCATTTGTACAAGAAAGTTTAAAAATAATAATTTTTGTAGGAATTTATTTAGATAAACACCTTGAAAATTGTAAGGGAAAACCTTTAAAATTTAGTAGCAAACTTTCCCCTTTAGTACAGAAAACTATTTATACAAGCATAAAAAAATCTTGAATTGTGATATCGAAACCGATAGACCAACAATTCAAGATTTATAAATGTTGTTTTATTCAATTAGTTTAAATTATTTGCCCTTTATGGCATTTAGCTTGTTCTCAAGATCGTCTATAACTTTAGATAATACGCCCCTTTCTTTAAAACTGCTAATCATTTTTTGTTGTATAGCTTGCGCATCCTTTTTGGATTTCGAAGCCAGTAAGGTTTCCGTTAACACATCCACTTGGTTTACCGTTTGGATATGCCCATAGCTGTCCATAAACTTGTCCATGTCCTTTGTAGCTTCCAATAAATAATCCAAAGCTATTTTTGCATTGGGTTCCTCAACCGTAATAGAAGCATTATTGGACACCGCTGCATCTATGCTTGTTGGTATCGTTGCATCTGGAAACGTTAGCACGTTATATTCCTTGGTATAAGGATTTGCCAAAGCCACAGCTGCATGCATAGCAGCATTTAATTCCGGAAGCTCACTAACAACCTTGGCCAACGTATCGTTAGCTTCAGTAAGCACCCTACTACCGTTAAAATACAATACCCGCGCTACCTGATCGGTAAAATATTGGGAACTGTGTACTACCTGTGTTTCAGATGTCGGATTTAGTACGTGTAATTCCATAGTATTAGAACAATAAATCTGGTCATCGTGTAACAACTTAGCATTAATGCTATAGGTGCCACTTTCTTTTATATACCACTTATCTGGACCAGCAGAAATAAAGAAACTATGGTAAATCGATTCATTTGGCGCCAATATCGTACCTTCGGGAGCGAACAATTGGGTTACAAACGATTTTAATAGCTCTGTTTGTCCATTAGGTTTTTGAATTTCTATGGCAATGTCGTGAAGATCTTCAAGAATGTGTTTTTCAACAGACATGCTTATGCCAGAAGTATTTGTTAACTTTAATTCAATATAAACAGGCTCCATGTATTGTACTATGTTATTTTGCCTGTTTACACGCACTTCCAGTTTTAAATCTGTTCCTTCATGGTGCTCTTCATCTGTAAACCCGTGATTAACAAACCACGAACTATTGCCCATTTGTACAAACGGGTTCGGCGCATGCCTTACAAACAGTAGTTCCGAATTACTAAATCTGTAATTAAAAGATCCAAAGAAAGTGTCAATACCACCACTAACAAAATACGGGTAGTTCATAAAGCTTCTCGCTTCCGGTTCATTGGCCAAAGGAATCCAGGGAGTACCCAAAGATTTTTGCCACGAATGCGCTAAATTAAAAGCATGTCCCATTTCATGCGCAGCCGTCCAGAATTTCATGCGTCTTCTGTAAGCACTAGGGTTAGATTCACCATTAGGAACATTATTAATAAAAGAATCATAGAAAATAGCTGTGCCCTGTCGGTGATTAGGCCCAATAGAATCAAACATAATGCCTCCCAAACCAGATCCACTTTCGTGCTGTTTAGCAAAAAAGGTCCACAAGGCCCAATTAGGCGCATTCGCAAATTTAGACCAGTAAATTTGCATGGCATCATGCAATTCCATATTGCTCCATTGACCATTAGATCCCTTTAACGACGAAGGCACCACGTTGTCATGTGCCCTTGTTACATTAAAACCTGCCCGTCTAAAAATAGTATCCAGTGTAATATTTTCGTTATTTAAGTTTGGAGGGCGATTGGGATGTTCGTGTGTATTAATACCTAATATTGGCGTTACGCCCTGTTCACAATCGTATTCCAAATTAACATCCCTAAAATATTTTGACCTATAGGTGTAAGTAGATGTTTTTGTCACACCTCCCGGACCAGTGAATTTTACCTTTGCTTTTTTTGAGCTGGGTGCTAGGGCGTTGTTTACTTCTACTTCTATTTTGGTATACGGAAACGAAGACGAAGACGTATTACCATACCTATACCATATTTTGCCCACATAAGTACTAGTAGATGTTTTAGACAGTTTGGCGATATAATGTACTCCCGGAAATCGAAAGTAGCCACTGGCCATCATTTGGGGATATAGCCCGTCAACATCCAGTCTAAACTCTTCGTAAAGTAAAATCGGTCTTATTTTAAGGCCTTCACTTTCCTCGTCGTTTAACTGGTCTAGGTTAATGGCCACCTGGTCACTTCCATTTAATGAAGTAGAAATAGCTGGTCTCATGGGAAGCGGTAGCGGCCTCGGAAACTTCAAGAAAAGGGATTTAATATAAAGACCACTTTCCCTAAACCCTAAAGGGAATGGGAAGATTGGTATTTCTGCCGCTTCCTGTGGCTCAATATCATTTGTTAGCTGTTCATGGGTAGGCTCTAGCCCCTCTCCTACTAATTCTGAAGGACTTAACAATTTGTAGTCCTTACCTATTGTTTGTACCGTTCTTTTCCTTTTTTTGGATGTCTTTGTTGTTGGCATAATGCTTTGTTTTTTGTTCTCGTGTAGTTGGCACTGTCACTTTCATAAATGAAATAAAGGCTCTTGGTAAATATCTCTTATTACAATAAATGCTTGGGCTTAATTGAAACGAATGCCAAGTAGTTGGAGCTATGGTGAAAAGTAAAGGTATAATCTGTTCTTTCCATTTCAATAAAAACCATCTAGCTACAATGTAAACAATACAGTGATTTCTGTCAATACCCAACATTTGGCATTTTATTTCCTAACGGAATTTATAAAAACATTGAAGCCATCTTTTCGGTTTGTTAATGTGAGAGCGTAGCGGTTGCATACGTCCTCAATTTTTAATTGGTTTATTATCAAATATTTATAAAAATTTAAACGAGTGAAAATAATGTCAGGGGTGTTTTGGGGGAGTTATACCAAATCAAAGGCATAAGCAAAGACCATCATGGCAGCAAAGGACTTAAACTGGAGTTTTTTATTGATGTTTTTTCTATGTTGCTCTACAGTATAACGGCTCAAAAAAAGCAGCTTGGCTATCTCAGGATTATTGTATCCTCTGGCTAATAATCTAATGATTTCTTTCTCCCTTTTAGTTAGTGTCTTAAACCTTTTTTTGTTTTTGGAAACAAATTGAAATTCTACATGAATACGGTTCAATTTATGAAACAAATGGTGCTTCCTGTAAGTTAAACCCAAATCTTGCTTGTCTAAAAATAAGGTTTTCCATAGGTGGGCAAAATCAAAATCCTTATTGATTGGTATTACCCTGGTTTTAGATTTAGTTGAGCTTAACATATTAGCATACTTTGTGTTACAATTTATAAGTATAGAGTTAAAGACTTTAGCAATAAACATTTACTTATTAATACTAATTACAGAGAGATACGTAAAAGGTAATAGCAAAACACACGAATTATAAAAAGAGCATCAGGGCTATAGGTCTTTTTTAAACCATAACGGAAAATAAAAAGTAAGTTAATCAGGGGGCTAAACCCTTTTTTTGAAAGAATAAAGATACATTTATAATCTATTTCCATCAATACCCAAGCTTGGGTATTTTTATTGGGTGTCCCTACATTTTAGTTTTGGAACAAAAGCATTGTTACGATGTCTTTTAAATACTTTTACCATGTAATCTAACATTGTTAAATTTAGTAAATAAAAAGCAATATGGTTAAGAGAAATACCTTGAAAAATATAAGGTAAAACCCTTAAAGTCAAATGTGTAAATAGATTTGTTTTTCGTCTAATCTAAAAGAATCCCTCGAGATTCTGCTTCGGCGATAGTTCGTTTCCAGAAATTCTTTACTTCCAACCAACCCCAAACGGCCTATGTAGCATTTTGCAGGCTTGTGGTGTAAGCCTAGACCTTTTTGTTACCCACCTTGGGCCCAGACGAAGGGTCCGGCGATGGGAAAAAGTAAGAGATTACGATACGCGCCTTGGCATACAGACACAATTACAAACACCGTTTGCCCGTAAACACATCCAAAAGTGGATGCCTGCCTACACAGGCATAACAAAGAAAATTAAAGAGAAGAGAACCACGGCCTATCACCAAAAGCCCTAAAAATCGAGCAGGCAGCGATGGCTTAAGGATGAAAATCCTGTTTGACCCCGAAGCAATGAGGGGGAGGTATTTTTCATCCGTGGCGGGAGGCTGCGTAGCATTTTACCAGGGCAATTTCATTTAAAACCAAGAACTTTTTCTCTGTATTCTCTATCAAGAAGAGCATTAAGGCGTTTT
>NZ_BAABCY010000051.1:0-49881 GCF_039539345.1 Snuella lapsa
ACGCCTTAATGCTCTTCTTGATAGAGAATACAGAGAAAAAGTTCTTGGTTTTAAATGAAATTGCCCTGATTGCAGCTAAAACTCGAATCGGAATTCATTGCAATTTGTTATCTTTCGGCTATTGGAAAAGTATCTTATATATTGTTTTAACAACGAAACCTTAGTAAACAAGTGTCCCCATTCATAAATGACCGAGCGTATTTAATAGCACATATAAAAACTTATATAAGTTTATCGGATAACGAGTTGGCAGAAATCGTAAATTTCTTCGATACCTGTTCTTACAATAAAAAAGCGACTTTATTGTCTGCCGAAAAGCGATGTGATAAGTTGTTCTTTGTAGGGAAAGGGTGTTTGCACCTATACTTTATTGATGGTTTGGGAAACCAAAAAACAATACAGTTTGCCATAGAAAATTGGTGGTTAACAGATTTCTTGGCATTTCAAAGTCAAAAACAATCAAATTTCTACATCGAAGCTGTCGAGCGTTCGGATGTGCTGTCCATATCGTTTTCAAAATACCAGGAGTTATTGTCTAAATTCCCGAAAATGGAAACGTATTTTAGGACTATTTACGAAATTGCTTATGGTGCAGCATTAATGCGCTTAAAGTATATAAACAGTTTTTCTAAAGAGGATATGTTTTTTAGGTTTCGAGATGATTTTCCAGAATTTGTAAAACGCGTACCACAGTACCTTTTAGCAAGCTTTCTTGGTTTAACCCCCGAATATTTAAGTGAAATTAAAAGAAAATAACTTTCTTAAACCAGTTTAAGTTTTGTGGCAATTTCCTTCGTTATCTTTGTTTATTATTAAACATAAGGATAAACTTAATCATGAGAAACATAAAAAAACTTGTTGTTGTAGGGGGTGGTTTTGCAGGTTTGGAGCTTGTAAAAGGATTGGGGAATTCGGTTGATTATGAGGTTGTTTTAGTTGACAGTAATAATTATAATTTTTTTCCGCCATTAATTTATCAGGTATCCACAGGTTTTATGGAGCCCTCTGCAATAAGTTATCCGTTTCGGAAGATTTTACGAAAATTTAAAAATGTCCGTTTTAGGCTTGGTTTCCTTGAAGCAGTTGTTCCTGAAGAAAACAAAATACTGTTAAGTAACGGAGAATTGGAATACGACATTTTAGTGATGGCTACGGGGACGGAGACAAACTTTTTTGGTAACAAAAACATTGCAGAAAAAAGTTTACCAATGAAAACGATAAGCGATGCCTTGTCGCTTCGAAATGTTATTTTAACCCGATTGGATCGTGCTACACGAATTTATGATGCTGAAGAACGAAAAAAGTATCTAAGCTTTGTTATTGCTGGTGCTGGGCCTACTGGCGTAGAGCTCTCGGGTATTTTGGCAGAAATGAAGGCTTCAATTATAATGAAGGATTACCCAGAATTGGAAAAGCATGACCTTGGAGAGATTTATTTAATTGATGGGCAAGCCTCTGTTTTGGCAGCTATGTCCAAAAGTGCTCAAGATTATACGTCAAAAAAATTAACAACCTTGGGCGTTACTTTAATGATGGATACACTGGTTAAGGATTTTGATGGTGAAACGGTGTGTTTATCCAATGGCATTGAAATTCAATCTAAAAACCTTATTTGGGCTGCAGGTGTTTCGGCAAAAACATTTTCGGGATTTTCAAAAGATAGTTTTGGAGCGGGTAAGAGATTAAAAACAAATCAGTTTAATCAAGTCCATACCTACAACAATATCTATGCGTTGGGAGATTGTGCCTTGGTTCTTGGTGATGAAAATTACCCTAATGGTCATCCGCAATTGGCTCAACCAGCACTACAGCAAGCAAAGAATCTGGCAGATAATCTAAACAGGAAAAGTGACAATTGGAAACCATTTATGTATAACGATAAAGGTTCTTTGGCCATAATAGGGAGAAACAAGGCGGTATTGGATTTCCCGAGGCAAACCCACTCTGTAAAAGGTTTTGGAGCTTGGTTAATTTGGATCTTTGTTCATATAATGGGGCTGGTCAACTTTAAAAACAAAGTAAGAACATTGTACAACTGGTTGGGCTACTACATCTACAAAGACCAATATTTTAGAATGATAATTAAGCCAACAGAGAGAACTACTAAATAAAGAAGACTATGAAAAGAAATAAAATAATTGCAGCAATGGTTTTAGTGACCATTGTAATTGGTTGTAATAATGAAAGATCAAAAAACAATGCTAAAGTTGAGGAAGTTAATCAAATTACGTCACAATCTGATACACTAACAAAGCACCTAAAGCCTTTTAAATCCGATTTACCAACAATAGGACTTCTTATGTTTAACGGTGTTTTGCAGGGTGAAGTTATAGCGACTTCTGATGTTTTTGGGAAACCAGACAAAAACGGTAAACAGCTTTTTAACGTAATAGCCATTGCAGAGACTCAAAGCCCGATTACAACAGAAGAGGGGATGCACTTTGTTCCTGATTATACTTTTGAAAATTGTCCAAAACTAACAGCTTTATTTGTGCCTAGTGCTTATGATATGTATGCGCAAGTACATAATAGCAAAATTGTAGATTTTATAAAAGAGAAAAATGCTGAGACCAATTATATTGTTAGTAATTGTGCAGGGGCGCAGCTAATAGGTAAATCGGGTATTGCCGACGGTCATAAAATAGTTACCTGGATAGGAGGAGGCGAACAATTACAAAAAGACTTCCCGAATTTAAAAGTTCAAAATGATAGTTTGGTAACTTTTGTTGAAGATGGGAAATTCAGTTCCTCGAACGGCAATTTAGCAAGTTATATTTCTGCGTTGCATTTATTGGAGAAAATGACAAGTTTGGAACACAGGAAATTTGTGGAGGGCTATTTGTACCTAGATCGACTACGGAATTGGGAGCATTAACAAACATGGTGAGTTAGTATATCGTATCGTGTTTATAACTTTTAACTGTTATAGTTTTGTGGTCTATCCATTCGGTTTCTATTTACTAAATTTAGGGCATAAACATTCCTATAAGCTAATATGAACCCCATTTCCAAATTAATTGATAAGATAAGTAATGAAAACCTGTGGGATAAGGAGATAAGGTTGGAACGCAATGACTATTTAAAAGTAAAAGGAAGTATTGATACAAATATCTATTTAGTAAAAAGTGGGAGTTTAAGAATTTTTGTAGTTGATGAGTACGAAGAGCACACTATTAGATTTGGGTATAAAAATAATTTAATAGCATCTTTAGATTCTTTCTTAAGTGAAGAGCCTTCCGAACTCCATATTCAGGCTCTTAAAAAAACAACTTTAAAGGTTATAAATAAAAAAAGCTATACATCTTTTATGGACTCGTCGTTAGAGAATAAAAAATTATGGCTGGATATTTTAGAAGCCTTTGTATTGCAACAAATGGAGAGGGAAATAGATATTCTAACATCTTCGCCTGTTGAAAGGTATAATAGGGTTTTAAAGAGAAGTCCCCAACTGTTCCAGGAAATACCAAGTAAGTATATCGCATCTTATCTACGAATGACTCCCGAAACACTTTCAAGAATTAAAAAATATTAACTTCGATCAATTTTTTTAATAAGTATTACATTGAAATTTGCAATAAAAAACAATGGCGTTATCATCTAAACAATTATTGCAAAACTTATTGGAGGTTACACGTGAAAATCTAAATTTGGCAGAGAACTTAAAAAAGCAGCCTATTGATTTTTTAAACTGGAAACAAAGTAAGGAAAGCTGGAGCGTATTGGAATGTATTGAACATTTAAACAGATATGGAGACTTTTACATTCCCGAAATAACGAAAAGGATAAATACTTCTAAGCATAAGCATTCTGAAGTGTTTAAAAGTAATTGGTTGGGGACATATTTTAGTAAATCCGTTTCGTATAATGAGAATTTGAATAAGATGAAAACGTTTAAATCTATGAACCCTTTAAACTCAAGCCTTAATAGTCAAACGCTCGAAAAATTTATTAGCCAACAGCATCAAATAATTGAACTGTTGGACAAATCAAAAGATGTAAGCCTAGACAAAACCAAAACCGCAATTTCAATCTCAAAATTCATCAAATTAAGATTGGGGGATACGCTAAGGGTATTAATATACCACAATGAAAGGCACATTATGCAAGCAGAAAAAACCTTAAGGAAAGCTATTAGTTAATATATAGTGCTTGTTGTAAAGTAATACCGTAATGCAATAAAGTATTAGGTCGGCCTTTACACTTATTTATTGTTTGTCTGTTATCTATAAAATAGAGGTCTTTTAACATTTAGCTATTTTTTTTCAAATAAAAGCTTAAAGAAATGCAATAAATAAGAAAAGTATCGTCTTATTTAATGAAGAACCCTTCGTAAAAGGTTTTAATTGGTTTGGAATCAGAAAACAGTAAAAAGCTTAAAGATTTTTTTGGAAGAGAATATGAGTCTCTCAGGGTTTACGTGAACACTAAAATTAGTGATACGGTTAATCGTGATGCAGAGGACATTATTCAGGATGTAGCCTTAAAGTTGTTTTCTGGGGCAGATAGATATGCGCCTATAAACAATGTAGCGGGTTTTGTTTATAGATCTATAAGAAACAAGATCATTGATGTGATACGTACCAGTAAAAAAACGGATAGCATAACTATCGATACCGATTTATTGGAACTGATAGATGTTGTACAGCAATCATCCAATAGTTATACTTCAGATGAAATGATCTTAATATTAAAAAAGTGTATCAATGTGTTAAAACCAGCATATAGGGATATTATCATAGCTGTAGATTTTGAAGGTTACTCCTATAAAGAGATTTCTGAAGAAACAGGGATTTCTGTAGGAACACTTATGTCCAGAAGACACAGGGCCATAGGTATATTATACAAAACAATAGAAAAGGAAATTAACAAACATAAAATTAGTATATCATGACAAATTTTTTCACACATAAATTCAGGAAAAAGTCTCAAATAGAAATCGTTGGAATGATCATTTTTGGAGCTATAGCCCTAACAGGATTGGTTATTTTATTTGGATTTGTAATTATGTGGTTATGGAATTGGCTCATGCCAGATATTTTTGGGCTTACAACACTTTCATATTGGCAGGCAATAGGCTTATTTGTATTGTTAAAGATACTTCTTGGCGGTTGTGGTACTGGTGGCAGTAAAGATGGATCGAAAAGTTCAAACGATAAGTGTAAAAAGGATTCAAAGACCGATTTTTCGAAATGGAAGTACTATGATAAATTTTGGAAAGAAGAAGGGGATGCACATTATAAGGAATACGTAGAACGACAAACAAACCCTTCGCAAGAAAGTAATGAATTAAAATCTGATTCAGAATAATATTAAAGACATTATGGAATTGCTAATATTTCAAACAGATATTAAATCGCGTAAAAAAGTAAGATCCCTAAAATCAGTATTTAATGCACATCCAGACATCATTAAGTGGTCTATTGATCTGGAAGATATTGATAATGTGCTTCGCATTGAAGCAACAGCAAATTTATTGGAAGAAGATGTTATTGATCTGGTAAAGGTAAATGGTTTTTACATTAAAGCATTACCAGATTAAGTAATATAACTGTTTTGTGTTTTGAGTTATTCAACTTAACAAAGTAATATTGGGTTTATAGCTTATAAGCTCAACATCCAAGTGCGTTGTAACTTCTTAAATTTACGTAACTCACTACGTAAAATGGGTAAAAAATCCTTACCATTACTATTAGAATGCTCTAAGCGGTAAGCGTTTTTGTAAAGCCTGTTCGTTAGGCGTTTAAGTGCATCAATATGCTTATGCTTTCTATCGGAATAACGTTCTCTTTCGGCATTCGCTATTTCAGGAGCTAAAGACACCGATTGTTGTACAATATCTCCCGAAAAATAGATGTGCTGATCTTCGGAACCATCTTCCTTTAGTTCAGATAAATCGTGATTTAAGTATGTAGAGATACTTTGCGACAAGGCAAAAATCTCCATGGCCTTTTTATATAAAGGCGTGTCAGACAAGTATGGTGAATGGTTGTACGACATCTTAGCTAAGCAATTTTCATCAAAATTAGTCACAAGAATTCATATCTTACTTTAAAAGTTAAAGTAAATATGTATATTTGGTTTAATAATTAATTTTTTATAGTTAAATTTCTTTAAATGGGGTTAGATGTGCTTAATGAGAAGATTTTAAGGTGTTTACAGGAAAATGCAAGACTCTCAAACGCCGAAATAGGAAGGCGCGTAGGGATAAGTTCTCCAGCGGTTTCTGAACGCATTAAAAAGATGGAAGACCTAGGTATTATAGAAGGCTATAAAACTATAATTTCGCCATTTGAAATAGGGTATCAATTAAAGGCCATCATTACTTTGCGTGCTTTTATGGGGAAATTAAAACCTTTTTTGGAAAAAGTGAAAACTTACGATGAGGTTATTAATTGTTACCGGATTACGGGTGACGAAAACATCGTTATGGAAGTTGTTTTAAAGAACCAAAAGCATTTAGAAGCGTTTATAGATCAACTTATTATATACGGAGAAACAAAAACACAAATTGTTTTGTCTCGCGTAGTAAAGCTAAAAGCGTTAAAGCCCATTTAAAATTATTTAGGGATACGCCAAGGAGGGTTTTTCCTGTTCTTTCCTGCATGGTATAAGATGATGGTATTGCCATCGGGATCTAATAAATGCGCTTCACGCCATAACCAACGTTTATCTTCTGGGGCACTTATAAAAACAAGCCCTTTACTTTTTAGTTGTGTTACTAGAGCATCTAAATTATCGTCTTCAAAATATATGCTTACACCATTGTCTTTGGGTAGTGTTTCTACAAGATGAATGGATAGCGTCGAATCGCCATCGGGGCATTCAAACCTTACATACCTTGGAAGTGCATCTACAATGAGCTGCAATCCCAAGGTTTTGTAAAATTCGGTTGCTTTCTCAAGATCTAATGAAGGGATGGTTACTTGATTTAAGTTCATACGAAACGTTTTTTTGCTTTTAGGAATTGTTGTAGTATTACCAATAGTAAAATACAGAAAGCGGCTAATACGGTTATAAGATACCAAGTATTGTCAAATCCAAGACCATCTACCATACGCATTCCTGCATTGTGACCAAAAATATGGGCTATAGAGAACGATATGGAGTAAAGCGCCATATACTCACCTTGGTTCCCTTTTTTTGCCCGATCCATTGCAAAAGCATTGGAAAAGGGGAAAGCTATCATTTCACCTACCGTAGCAAGCAGCATACCAATAACCAATACACCCATCCAGGTTGTTAGGTTTAAAATGATAAAGCTAAACCCAGTAAGGATCGCACCAAATATCATAAGCCCAGTTTTGGTAAACCGCGAAGTTTCCAACCATTTTATTAGAGGCATTTCAAAAACAAAAATGAGAAAACCATTCATTCCAAGTAACATGCCAATTTCAAATTCGGTTAGCATATGTGCGTCTTTATAATACAAGGGCATGGTAGAAAAGTATTGTAAAAATACAATTCCGAAAAGAACCATGGCTCCTAAAAATATTAAAAAAGGCGTATCACTATAAGCTGATCTAGGATTAGAAACGCTTACATCGTCCAATGTTTTTGTTGTTTTGGGATTCAATACATTTATCAATACCAAAGCAGCCAAGGTACAGGTAATACCATCCACCCAAAACAGACCACCATAGCTTAGTGTTGTTATAATGATGCCGCCAATGGCTGGGCCTGCAGAAAAGCCTAAATTTATAGCCAATCGTATTAATGTAACCGATCGTGTCTTGTTTTCAGGTTTGCTGTAAGCACTTAAAGCAACGAACATGGCAGGTCTAAACATGTCGGCAATAAGCATTACCAATAGAATACCAATACAGAACGATACAAATGTGGTTAAAAACTGTAAAACAACGAATAGTATACCAGTAGCTAGTAAGCTAAATACCATAACTTTATAGAAACCAATTTTATCGGTTAGCTTTCCACCAAGCCAAGATCCTATTACAGAGCCTAGTCCAAAAGCACTCATTATCCATCCTACATCGTTTAAACTAAAGTCTAGACTCTTGGTTAGGTATAACGATAAGAACGGAATAACCATAGTGCCTGCCCTGTTAATAAGGGTAATTAAGGCGAGCCACCAAACTTCTTTAGAAAGTCCTTTAAATGTGTTGATGTATTTAGTAAATAGTGTTTTCACACGAATAAATTTAAGTTAAACATTTAATTTTCAATATTTTATACAATTATCAGTTAAGGACACCTTTTAGGTAAAATTTTCACACACATGCTCTAAGGCAATACTCTTTTGTGCTTAACTGATAAGGTCAGTTTCATTCTCGTGGTTTTTCCAACAGTAAAAATCGACCTTTGTTTATTTTTTATGCCAGTTGGAGGGGTTCTTCCCCCAGATTGGCCAGTTGTTTTTTATCATACCCTTTTGTGACGGATTCCTTTAAAATTATTTTGCAACGTAATGAGGGTTTCATTCGTTTAAAATTTTATAACCACCCGATAATAAATTAATTGTAAAACTGAGAACGTATGCAACCGCTTCGCTCTCACATTAAAAATTTTAAACATACCCTTTGTAAAACTATTCTTGAAATTTATTAATGTTCGTTTCATTCGTGTGTATTAATCTTTAGAATTGAGACTTTAATTGCTAGTGTTTGTGTAAAGTGTGGACTACCTAAAAATAAAAAGTCCAACTTTACAGTTGGACTTTTACATATTGTATTATTCTATATCTACATCATCACAATATATAACAAATCCAACTCTTCCATTGTTTTAAAATGGAATATTGTATTGTACAAATGGTGACGTTTAAATTCATGTTGTCTTTTTTTTGATCCTCCAAAGCTATGTAAAATAATTGTAAGTTGTATTTTTGAAATGAAAAAAAATAGAATGAACAAACTTTTACCATTTATTTTAGTCATACTTATTGCCTTTGCCTGTGGTGAAAGGAAACAGCCATTGCGGGGGGAAACTCCTTTTCAGAAAGAATTAAATGCCAAGTTTAAGGATGCAACGGTGTCTCCTTTAACAGATAAGGATAGAAAAGCATTTAAAGGGCTTGATTTTTTTAAATTCGATTCCACTTACATCGTAAAAGCACATTTAAAGCAAACGCCCGATACAGATTGGTTTAATATGCAAACCACGACAAGTCGGGTTTCCAAAGAACGTGTTTTTGGTGTTTTATCTTTTAAATTGTTAGGTAATGTGTATCAATTGAATGTATACCAAGGCGCAGATACCATGTTAGAAGCTGGCTATGAAGATTATTTGTTTTTGCCATTTTTAGATGAAACAAACGGCAAGGAAAGTTACGGGGGAGGACGTTATATAGATTTACGGATTCCTGAAGGGGATAGTTTGGTAATCGATTTCAATAAAGCCTATAACCCATATTGCGCTTACAATCCTAGTTATTCTTGTCCTATTGTTCCTCGGGAAAATTATTTGAAAATACGCGTAGAAGCAGGTGTTAAAGCGTTTAAGGAGCATTAAGCACAATTTAATTACAGAATTGTTACTTTGCTAATGTTGAGGTATAGCTATTTAGAGCTCAAAAGAAATGTGAGTGGAAATACTATTTCACGGCAATATAAATTTGGGTTTCCCAATTAGCAGGATTAGGAGTTTGCATAGGATCTGTTATATAGCTTTCCAGCATTGGGCCATTTTCATTAAATTCCAACCCTTGTTTTTCGAC
Organism: Snuella lapsa; assembly: GCF_039539345.1. Lineage (NCBI taxonomy): Bacteria > Pseudomonadati > Bacteroidota > Flavobacteriia > Flavobacteriales > Flavobacteriaceae > Snuella > Snuella lapsa. The sequence goes on from NZ_BAABCY010000051.1 coordinate 9,671, forward strand.
ATACGACATCGCGGTTTCCCAAGCTTCTTTTAGATTGTCATAATGACCTTTAAGTGTCGTTTTAACTGCTTTGAAATCTTGAAGCTGCCCTGTTAAAATGCTATCGTTAGTTGTTATTACCTTTTCGGTTGTGGGGATACAACAGGAAAATATGGTCGCGTTATTGGTTTCATCCCATTTGTGATAGATTACAAAAGGAGGGCCAGATGGCGTTAGTTTATTTTTGGAAGCATAGTTTATAACTTTGGGTAGCATCGTACTCATATTGTCTTTTAAATCATCTATTTTACAAGATGTTGTATTGTATAAGTAATACCCTCCACCGTGTTGGGTTATCCCATTTATGGTAATGTTGTAAGCTTTCATACTTGCTACGACGATACTGTCCAGCTTTTCAAGGCTGCGCTCGTAATGTGGGCCTATTTGTTCGTCCATGCTCCCTGCAAAAACAGTAAAGGCCTTGAAGCCAAAAGGTAGGTCGTTTCCAGAAATGGACCATGTTACATCTGTAGAACCATTGGCATTGGGCTCAAATTTCCAGTTAATGCTTGAAGCGGGGAAGTCGGCAAACTGCATGGTTTGCTTAATGGATTTATTAGCAACGGTTTCAAGCGTTTTCATGGTGCCTATGCCATCTTTGTCCTCCCATGTGTAACTTCCATTAACACCCTGTGTTTGCTCTGGGTAGCTTATTTTTATATCTGGATCGGACTCTACCCACGACGACCAAGCTTCCCAGTTTTTTAGGTCTATAACATTATTATAAATTACGGACGCTGGTGCTTTTATGGTGCGTGTTCTGCTAACTTCAAACGTATTTGGCTGTACAGCAATGTATACAGAAAGTCCTATGACAAAAATTAATAAAAGAAATAAGAGGTATTTAAAAGCTTTCATTTTTTTCAAATTATAAATCAAAACCAAAGATACTTATTTTTTAACTTTCAATTAATAAATTATTACATTTGCCTATTAAAAAATGAATATTTAATAATTAAACAGGGGTGATTTGTGTTAATCAATAAATTATTGTGTCAAATTGTTGATTTGCAATTAACTGAAAACTATAATAACGGTAACGAATGAACTTACGATTAAAATTATGTTTAGTGTTGTTAGCAGGGTGTTTTATGTCCTGTGGGAATGATGCTAAAAAGGAGAATGAAAAGGTAGAACCAGTAGTAAAGGCAGATGTTTTTGACTACAAAGTAGATGCTTTTGCAGATATTCAAGTATTACGGTATCAAATTCCAGGATGGGATGCCTTAACTTTAAAAGAGCAAACATTAGTATATTACTTAACCCAAGCGGGATTGGCCGGTAGGGATATGGTATGGGATCAAAATTATAAGTACAACTTAAAGATTAGAAATGCTCTGGAATCTGTATATACCAAGTATACAGGTGACAAAAGTACAGAAGAATGGAAAGCATTCGAAACTTATTTAAAACGCATTTGGTTTAGTAATGGTATCCATCATCATTATTCTAATGATAAAATTGAGGCCGGATTTCCAGTCGAATATTTAAAAAAGCTATTAGCAGAAACTAATACAGAACTAAAAGGAGCAGCTTTTGATGTCATTTTTAACGATCTCGATTCTAAAAAAGTAAACAAGTCGAAGGGAGTTGATAATGTGGCTGTCTCTGCGGTTAACTTTTATGGAGATGGGATCACCAATGCAGATGTAGAGCGTTTTTATAGTGCTAAAAAGTCACCAGATCCAGAAAAACCATTGTCTTTTGGTTTAAACTCTCAATTGGTTAAAGAAAATGGTGTTTTAAAAGAGCGCGTTTACAAATCGGGAGGCTTATATGGCTCTGCTATCGATGAGGTTGTAAAATGGTTGGAATTGGCAAAAGGTGTTGCTGAAAATGAAGCGCAAGCCAATGCCTTGGGTTTGTTGATAGCGTATTATAAAACGGGAGATTTACAGATTTGGGATGATTATAATGTGGCCTGGACGGCAGCTACCGAAGGAAACATAGATTATATTAACAGTTTTATTGAAGTGTATTACGATCCGTTGGGTTATCGCGGGTATTACGAATCTATTGTACAGATTAAAGATTTTGAAATGTCTCAAAAAATGGCTGTATTGTCTGAAAATGCGCAGTGGTTCGAGGATCACTCACCCTTAATGGAAGCCCATAAAAAGAAAAATGTGGTTGGGGTTTCATATAAAACTGTTAATGTGGCAGGAGAGTCTGGCGGTGCATCACCAAGTACGCCAATAGGGGTTAATTTACCCAATGCAAACTGGATTCGTGCTGCCGTGGGAAGTAAATCGGTATCCTTGGGGAATATTATACATGCAGCTAACAATGCAGGGAGCTCCCAACGGTTAAAAGAATTTGTTCATGATGAAGAGGAGTTAGCACTTGAAGAAAAATACGGGCAATTAGCCGATAAGTTGCATACCGCTTTACATGAAGTTGTGGGACATGCCTCGGGACAATTAAATCCAGGAGTGGGAGAGACCAAAGAAACACTTAAAACCTATGCGTCTACATTAGAGGAAGGACGTGCCGATTTGGTAGCCCTATACTTTTTGTACGATTCTAAATTGCAGGATTTGGGGTTGGTCGACGATTGGCAGAGTGTTGGCAAAGCAGCTTACGATGGTTATATTAGAAATGGGCTCATGACACAGTTGATTCGTTTAAAGTTAGGTGATGATGTTGAAGAGGCGCATATGCGTAATAGACAGTGGATTTCAGCTTGGGTTTATGAAAAAGGGAAGGCCGATAATGTTATTGAGAAAGTTACCCGAGATGGAAAGACTTATTTTAATATTACCGATTATGAAAAGCTCCATACACTTTTCGGACAGTTGCTTCGTGAAACCCAACGCATCAAGTCGGAGGGTGATTTTGCAGCTGTTGAAGCCTTGGTTGAAGGTTATGGTGTAAAAGTAGATCAGGCACTTCATAAAGAGATATTGGAACGTAATAAACAGTTTAAATCGGCGCCTTATAAGGGGTATGTAAATCCTGTGTTGGTGCCAGAAATGGATAGTGAAGGTAAAATCATTGCGGTTAAAGTTACGCAGCCAAAAACATTTGCCGAACAAATGTTGGCCTATAGTAAGCATTACAGCTTCCTTCCAGAAGTTAATTAATGCAAATACTTAGAAGAAATTAGAAAACAGAATCTTAAAATTTTTAAGGTTCTGTTTTTTTATTTACGCTAAATGCTAAAAGAATACCATTAATGGCTATTAGTATCGCAATGATTATAAGGATTTTCATGATTTGAGATTGGTCTTAATTACTGTTTAGATGCATTAGACTACTTTTGGTTGCGTCGTTACATACATTTTTTTTAATAAAACAGTTTTAGACCAAAAATTCCTACCTTAATATTGGGCTTTATTTTAGTTTTTTAAAAAAACTTTAATGGCTACAATGCATAGAATAAAAGATATAAAGGCAACAAGCATCCAGATACTGCCTTTATAAAAGCGTTTGTGAAGTTTTAGATCTTTTCGATAGGTATAGCCTATAATGATAGCGAATACTATAGCAAACAAAATACCGAAAATGATTTGACCTTTACTGAACATATGGTTATTTTTAGGCAAAAATAAAAAATTAAAAGAAGTTCTAATAAAAGGGTAACAACTTACCATAAAACTAATATTAAAATAAATGAAGAACAAGATTGAAGCTGTAAAAGCATTTCATACTGCTTTTAAAATAGGTCATCGTGAAACTCCCAAGGCCGATTTGGGGGTTGATAAGAATACGCTGCGATTTAATTTAATGAGGGAAGAAAACGAAGAATACTTAGAAGCAGCAAATAATAATGACTTGGTAGAAGTTGCCGATGCATTAGGAGATATGCTTTATATTTTATGCGGTACGATAATAGAGCACGGTATGCAATATAAAATTGAGGAAGTATTTGATGAAATACAGCGAAGTAACATGAGTAAATTGGGGGAGGATGGGCAGCCCATTTACCGTGAGGATGGTAAAGTGCTAAAAGGTCCCAATTACTTTAAACCAAATATCGGATCGATTTTGGATAAATAACAAAAAAGGCTGCCTAAAATAATGGTTATTTTTAGGTAGCCTTTTTTGTTTGAGTATGAATCAAATCAGGGGGTATTCAATTTTATAAGTTGGATTGAGTTACTATTCTTACCAAAGAGCAATCCGAAATCCTTTTTATTGCCCAAGTTAATAGGTTTCATGACTTTAGTGTCCCCATTTATATAAATACCACTTTGTGTCGATGGTATAGGAGAGAAGGCGCCCTGTCCGTTTCCTTTAAGCAACAAGCCATAGCCTGCATCATTTCTAGGGGTTTCAATTTCGGAAGCATATAGGTTCCCGACTAAAACAATATCGTTATTGCCATCGTTATCAATATCTTTTAATAAAATGTCATTGACAGACGAGAATTGTGCCTGATTGGGAAGTTCGGTTGCTTGAAATGCCCCATCACCTAAGTTTTCAAGGTAGGTAGTAGCAAAGGAATTGGCAGTATAGGATAACGATTCTTCAAGGACGTCGCCATAAACATCTTTTAAGGTAGCTTGTCCAAAATCACTGTAGGTTGGAAACTTCTTTTTAATGAAAGGCATTTGTGCCGAACTACATGAACGCCCTCTTAACGGATAATTTTTGCCCAGGTCGTAGTAACTGAGAACAATATCCAAAGAGCCATTATTATCGAAGTCGGTTGTATGCACTCCAAAAGGGGCTTCGGAACTGGCTTTATACTTGTAATTTTTTCCTAGGTTACCAACTATTATATCCATATCTCCGTCATTGTCCATATCTGCTGATGCAATGCCATACCACCAACCAGTAAGATTGTCTAACCCAAAATTTTGAGTTTGGTTGGTAAAGCCATTTGCTTCGTTTTTAAATATGAGTATGGGTGTCCATTCGCCAACCACCACTAGATCCATTTTGTTATCACCCGTTAAATCGACCCATTCGGCATCCGTGATCATCCCCAGATTGTTAAACTCGGGGGCTAGTGAGTCTGTAACATCCTCGAAAGTTACCTTGCCATCTTTAGTTTCATTTTTTAAAATATAACTTTTAGCAGGAAAAGGATACTTTCCGGGGATGAGCCTGCCGCCAACAAACAGATCCAGATCACCATCGTTATCATAATCGCATGGTTTTACTACCGATCCGCTGGTTAACATTTTTGGTAATGCTCTACTGGTTTTTGTGAAATTACCAAGACCATCATTTAAATAAAGGCGATCCTGTAATTCGGCGTCATTTATTTCAAATTCGTTTCCGCCACTTACAACATACAAATCCAAATCTCCGTCATTGTCAGCATCAAAGAATGTTGCTCCAATGTCTTCACTGTTTTTATCTGTAATCCAGGCATTGCTGTTTACTTTTTGAAATGTTTGGTTTTTTGTTTGTACATGTAATGCGCCACTAAACCCTTTAGCTCCTCCAATAAAGAAATCATCCACTCCATCATTATTAATATCCCCAACGGCCAAAGCTGGTCCAAAATTGGACATTTTGTGTGGCAATAGACTTTCTTTGTTAAAATCGTTATAGTCATTCTCTACATGTTTGTAATTAATGTTATAATGGAGTGTCGCATCGGTAAATAAAGGTTTGTACTTAGGAACCTGATGATTAATGTTGTTTTTTGCTTCTTTATGGTCTAATGTAATTAACTGATTTGCTTTAATATTGGTTATGATTTGAACTTTGCTATCAGGCCATGTAATTTTAAGTTCATCAATTGTTTTGTTTTGTCCTAAACCAAAATGTAATACCTCACTAACAGATGATTGAAAGCCTCTTGTTAGATATTGTTCTACAGTTTGTGTATTATCCTTAGTAGTAACATTAACTCTGGCTCCAATACCATGGGTATTTTCTTTAGATCCTTTCAGTCTTACTTTTAAATAGTTGCTTTTACTTTGTTCGGTGCTATTGTTCTTATAAATGAAGGCAAGGTCATCAGCATTGTTGACTATTATATCGAGGTCACCATCGTTGTCCAGATCGGCATAGGCAGCACCATTAGAACTTGTTAGTTTCTTATCTTCTGGGTTTAATTCCAGTTTGGAAAATGTAAGGTCGCCGTTATTCCTGTAAAAATAGTTTTCCTTTTTTCTTTTGGGCATGTGTGCTAAAATGTCTTTAACATAGGCCTTTTGGTCAAAGTTTTTTCCTTGTTTTTTTAATTCAATAATTTGCTTTTGTCGCTCTTTACGGTAGTTTATAAAATCATTGTTCCTAAAATCACCCTTTATACCATTTGAAACAAATAGGTCTTTCAGCCCATCATTATCCATATCTAGGAACAACGGTCCCCAACTCCAATCGGTACTGGATACACCTGTTAATTGGGCAATATCCGAAAACCTGGGTAGGCCATCATGATTACCGTTGTTAATTTGTAAAGCATTATACATGTATTGATGGTGTAGCCCCAGATCAACATGTTTATAAAACCTCTCAGGATTCATGCCACTCATACTGGTTTTAATATCATAATTATGTTCAGACATCATATCTAAGGAAATAAAATCCAAAAGGCCGTCATTGTTGAAATCGGCGATATCGTTACCCATAGAAAAATTGGAACCATGATTGGTTATTTCTTTTATAACTTCTTTAAAGGTTCCATTTTTTAGATTGATATACAAATGGTCTTTTTCGGAATAGTCATGGCCAACCAATATGTCTGGCCATCCATCGTTGTTCAAGTCACCAATAGCAACTCCTAAACCATAGCCTAATAAATTATTGATTATACCAGATTGTTCTGTAACGTCCTTAAAAAAGCCGTTGACGTTTTTAAATAAACGTTCCCCTTGAAATTGCGATTTGGTTGCCATTAATTTTTCTATGGCATCATCGGGATATTGCATAATACCATGATTAAGAAGGAACATATCCAGATCGCCATCTTTATCATAATCAAAAAAAGTAGCTTGTGTAGATAAATGAGGGAGATCCAGTCCGTATTTTTTACCCTCTTCTTTAAAAGTTGGAATGCCTTGTGCATTATTCCCTTGATTTACATAAAGTTCATTACGTCGTTTGTTAGGGTCATTAAACTTTCCGGATTTACAAATGTAGATGTCTAGTTTTCCATCGTTATTAATATCTACTAAGGTAACTCCAGTAGGGAAACCATATTTTCCTTTAGTTTTTGAAACGTCAGTTATATCCGAAAATTTCAATTTCCCTTGATTTAAATAGAGTTTGTTGGATTTTAAATTGGAAACAAAATAAATGTCAGATAGGCCATCTCCGTTTAAGTCCCCAGTGGCGACACCGCCTCCATTGTAAAAATATTCATAAAACAAACCATTCATGGTCATGGATTCGGTTAGTTGGTTATTGAAATGAATATTGGTTATTTCCGAATTGACTATGGTAAACAAAGGAAGAACAGGCACTTGATTATTAGTCGTTATATCCTCTCTGTTTTTATTACATGAGAGTAATACGATAAGGCAGTTGAACATTAAGAAACAGCTAGAAGGACGCATGTTGAAAAGAATTATGTTATATAATATAAAGCAAAAGCGAGGCTAGTATATATAATACAGCCTCACTTTTGAAATACTCAAACTAAATTAAAAACGTTAGTTTGTATAGTTTGGGTTTTGTTCCAGTTTAGTGCCTTCAATATCGAATTCACTAGCAGGTATTGGCCATAGGTAATCTCTACCTGGATTAAATTGTCTTGTACCTCCTGGGTCTACCAACCCATCCATAACCTGTTCAGCTATTCGCCACCTACGAATATCGGAGTATCGAGTACCTTCAAGAAGAAGCTCTACACGGCGTTCATGTCTTATGGCCTCGCGCATTTGTTCTTTAGACAAACCAGCAGGCAAAGGAGGCATATTTACACTAGGTCTTGACCTAATGGCGTTAATGGCATCATAAACAGAGCTGTCTGGTCCCGAAGCTTCATTCTTGGCTTCCGCATAGGTCAATAATATTTCGGCATATCTAAATATAATAGCATTTAAGCCTGTTCTTGTTGGGTAAGGTGTTGGTGCTACAACCCCATCTTCGTCGTATTCCGTATATTTCTTAAAGCAGTAACCTCCAAATTCTCCAACATGGTCTGCTATACCATTAATAGTAGCTCCAGGTACGGAAATAGTTTGTTTTAAACGAGGATCCCTGTTTTCATAGGGGCTGTTTTCGTCGTACATTGGAGAATCATCGATAGACATTCCATCGGTCATTTCGTATTCGTCTACCATATTTTGTAAAGGCACAATAGACGACCAACCTCCAACTGTATAACTACCTAAATACAGTTCGAAAAAGTTACCTTGTTCTGGGGACTTGTATTGCACATCGAATATAACCTCTTCGTTATTTTCGTTGGCTTCACGGAAAAGATCTCTGTAATTGGGGAATAAGTCATATCCCATACCCATTATTTCTTGAGCTGTGCTAGCAGCTTCAGCCCAACGGTCGTTATATAAAAGCACTCTGGCCTTTAATGCTTTGGCAGCACCTTCTGTTGCTTTACCAACTTCTGATTGACTGGAAGGTAATAAAGTTACTGCTTGGTCCAGATCGGATATAATTTGATTTACGACAGCTTCTTTACTATCTCTAGGTAACTCCGAATGTTCTAGTTTTGGACTTTCCAAAATGATAGGTACGCCTCCATAAAAATCTGTTAATCTGAAATAGAAATAGGCTCTTAGAAATAAGGCTTCTCCTTTGGTAGATTGCCTAAAATTCTCGTCAAGACCTTCAACTGCTTCAATATTGTCTAAAACAACATTTGCTCTACCAATACCTCTAAAGCAATCACTCCATATCCAGCTAATAGCACCAGGGCCTCGGGCGTCGTGAGTACCATCTGCTATGGCTTTAAATCCTTCCCATGGATAGTTATTATAAGCGTTATCGGATAAAACATCATAATAGATATAGCTTTGTTCCAAGCTTTGTAGGGAATTATAGATACCGTTAAGAGCTAAACGGACATCAGATTCTGTCTTCCAAAATGTTTCAGAAGATATTTGTGTTGTGGAACTTACCTCTAAGACATCTTTGGTACAAGCTGTCAAAACCAAGGTTAATCCCAAAATAATTTTAAAATATGTTTTCATAATTTTTAGACGTTTTTTATTATAACGAGATGTTTATACCCAGTGAATACACTTGAACATTAGAGTAAGATCCTCTGCCTCCGAAAGGACTCTTTTCGGGATCTAACCCTCTGTATTTTGTAAATGTTAGTGGATTAGTTGCGTTAACATAAAACCTAAGTTTATTTATACTGAGTTTTTCTAACAAAGTGTCTGGTAAAGAATATCCTAACTGTACGTTTTTCAATCTTAAGAACGAGGCATCTTCTACTAAGAATGAAGAGTTTCTCCAAATGTTATTTATATAGTTACTAGATCTAACAAGTCTTGGATATTTGTTGTTTGGATTTTCTGGGGTCCATGCATTTTTTGCCCAAAATTCAGGAAGTCCGGCACTGTTGAAGAATGGTTTTTGCTCTTCTTCGGTTCTTGCATTGATGCCCTCAACTCCTTGCCATAGCATAGAAAAGTCGAAACCTTTATAAGCGGCAGTTAAGTTAAACCCATAAGTGAATTTAGGAATAGAGCGTCCTACAACTTGTCTGTCGGCATCGTCAATAACCCCATTATTATCAAGGTCTTCAAATTTAATGTCTCCGGGTTGCGCATCAGGTTGCGCGCCATGTGCATCTATTTCTGCTTGGTTTTGGAAAATGCCCAACATTTTAATGGTATAGAATTCGTTTATAGAGCCACCTTCAACAAGTCTAGAGAACGCACCGATTTGCGGTGTAGGCAATTTGGTAACTTCGTTGTCGATGGTTGTAAAGTTAAAACTTGCTCCATACTCAAAGTCGCCAACGGCATCATCGTAATTGGCTAAAAATTCCCAGCCCTTATTGCGAACAGATGCCAGATTAACGGTTGGAGGTGTTAAGCCACCAACTACGGTTGAAATATTTACGCTTCTTAAAATGTCTTCTGTATCTTTAATATAATAGTCTACTACCAGATCTAGTTTACCTCCTAAAAGAGACATATCTAATCCTATATCTGTTTGTGTAGAGGTTTCCCAGGTAACATCAGGGTTGGGTAAATTGGTTTGAGCAGCACCACCAACCAGATTGCCTCCATAGGAATATACACGACCCAATGAATAGATGGAACTGTACTGGTTAGGAGTGATGGCTTGGTTTCCTAACTGTCCCCAAGAAGCTCTTAATTTTAAGTTATTGATAACGTCTACATTATCCATAAAGGCTTCGTTAGAAATATTCCATCCTGCAGAAAAGGATGGGAATACGCCCCATTTATTGCCTTCTCCAAAATTAGACGACCCATCGTATCTTACATTGGCTTCAAAAAGGTACTTGCTTTTATAGTCGTAAGTAAGTCTACCGAAGAACGACTGTAACCCATAATCAACACTATATCCAGAAGCCGCCGGGTCTGTAGAACCTGCATCTATTTCTTGTAAAGCGTTACTAGGTAAATCGTTCTTTGAAGCTGATAGGTGATTGAATTTGGAAGTTTCCTGATTGAAACCAGCTAAGGCTCCAATATTGTGATTTTCGCCAAAAGTCTTGTTGTAATTAAGAGTGGTAACAAAGGTTAAGGTACGTTGGGTGTTATAACCATTCCATGCAGACAAAGGATTTCCATTAACACCTAAATCGGTAACGGCTCCTGTTTTAGGGTTTACAAGATCGATTTGTGGTCTAAAAACTTTATGCAAGTTGTGATAGGTATTTACGGCAACAGAACTTTTAATTTTTAATTCATCCAAAAGAGCATACTCTCCGGATAAATTAACCAGCATATTGTCCCAAGAATTATGATTTTTACCTTCCAAGGCACCTGCAAGAGGGTGCGTTGCATTAGGGAAGCCTACCCAAGGAAAGGCATAGCTTCCATCTTCTAGGCGTGGACTTTGCATTGGTGTGGCCCTCTCTATCCAACCAATAACTGTTCCAGCACCAGCGATGGGTTGGTATACATCGTCATGTCTTCCGGATAATTTAAGTGAGTAACTAAATTTATCGGAAACCTTAGTGTCTAAATTTAATCTTGCGGTATATTGTTTGGTATTTGTTCCCAAAACGATACCGTCTTGATCGGTATGACCTAATGAAAATGAATAGGTTGTTTTTTCTCCACCACCCCTAACACTTAAGTTATGGGTTGTAATTTGTGCATCTCTATACATGACGTCCTGCCAATCGGTGTTGGGGTATAAGTAGGGATCTGTACCATTTCTAAATTCATTAATTTGATCGGTTGTAAATTCAGGGGTAGCAGTAGGATCTTCGTTGAAGATAGCTTGGTTTAATAATTCCATAAATTCTACAGAATTGGTAACATAATTGGTTAACCTTGTAGGTTTTTGAAAACCTGTGTAACCGTCGTAGTTAACACTGAATTTTCCTTTTTTTCCTGTTTTAGTAGTAACCAATACAACACCATTCGCAGCTCTAGCTCCATATATGGCAGCTGAGGCAGCATCTTTCAAAACTGTAATGGTTTCGATGTCTGCTACATTTACGTTTCCGAGGCTTCCTCTAATGCCGTCAATAAGTACTAATGGATCATTGTTTCCCAATGTACCTATACCCCTAATTCGTATTGTCGCACCATCACCACCTGGGTTTCCAGAACCTTGCGTTACAGTTACACCAGCAGCCTGTCCTGCAAGCGCTTGGGTAGCATTTGCAATAGGTCGGTTTTGCTCGTTTTCCAGTTTTACCGTGGAAATAGACCCTGTTAAGTTTTCTTTCTTTTGGGTACCATACCCAACGATTACTATTTCTTCAAGTTGGGATGTATCTTCTTCCATTGTAATGGACAAAGACGTTTTGTTGTTAACGGCAATTTCAAGTGTTTTAAATCCAACATAGCTAAATGTTAGTGTGCTGTTTGGAGTTACATTGTTTATGGTGAAATTCCCGTCGAAATCGGTGACAGCACCAGTTTGAGTGCCTTTAACGACAACATTTACACCTGTAAGGGGCATGCCATCACTAGCAGATGTTACTGTACCAGTAATTTTTTGATTTTGGGAAAACCCCAAATTGACATAAAAAATTACTAGTAACGTAAATAGATTACATAATTTTGTTTTCATACTTAAGTTGATTTAAAATTGGATTGCTACAAATTTACCTAGGCAATTCATGGTTGTCTTGCACTAAATTATCAATTACATTCTCTATATTTGCACTTCGTAATGTTAAGGTTATAATGAAAGCGAATTTTAGAAAACTAAAAACACCAATTGAGCAAGCTTTTCACATTAGGAAGGATGTGCTTACCCACTTTGATGATCATTGGCATTTTCATGAACTTTTGGAATTGGTTGTAATTCTTAAGGGTGAGGGGAGACGCTTTATAGGTGATTCTATTGAGACGTTTTCTAAGGGTGATGTTATTTTAGTAGGAGAGAAATTACCTCATGTTTGGCGTAGCAAGCCTCCTGAAAACCTTGATCAGGCAGAGGAAACCTGTGCATCGATTATTATTCAGTTTTCCCCCAATTTTTTAGGGGATGGCTTTTTAAGTTTGGCCGAATCCAAAAAAATAAAAGAGCTTTTTACAAGGGCAGAGATGGGGATGTCTTTTGCAGGGGGAGCGGCACAAAAAATGATAAAAAAAATAAAACGCTTGTTGAAAGAGGAAGGGATGGAGCGTTTATTGTTGTTTCTGGATGTATTGAATTTAGCGTCTCAAACAAGTGAATATAGATTATTGGCAACGCCTCTTTTTAAAGAAACTATATTTAAAAGCGATATGAAAATTAATCGTGTTTTTGAGTATGTAATGGATAACTTTTCCAACCCGATTACTTTAGAGGAGGTCGCTGATATAGCTTCAATGAATAAAACGGCTTTTTGTAGATATTTTAAAAATAGAACCAATAAAACATTTACGTCTTTTTTAAATGAAATTAGAATAGGTTATGCTTGTAAACTTATCCACGAAGAGAAGTATAGTATATCTGAAGCAGCCTATTTAAGCGGTTACAACAGCCCATCACATTTTAATAAACAATTTCGTCTTATTAAAAGGGTTTCGCCATCGGAGTTTGCTAATAGTACAAAGGAGAATATAGAAGAACTGGTTTAAATCAAAGGCCTGTAATAGTAAGGTTTAAATCCATTTACTTCTGTTTTTATGGCAAAGATACTTCCGCTATTGGGGTATTTTTCTAGCTCTGATGCTGATAACCCTTCTTTAGCAGTGGTTATAAAAAGTGTATTCATATTTTTTCCTCCAAAAGTACATGAAGTTACAAGTGGGGCATCTACATCAATTTTTTTGAGCAGTTGTCCAGATTTAGGGTTCCAACAGGTTACACAAGCACCTCCCCACAAGGCAATCCATAAATTACCTAGGTTGTCGATGGTCATTCCATCTGGAGCTCCCAATTTTTTAGGAATTGTTATTACCATTCGTTGATTAGAGATATTGCTGTTTTCGTCAAAGTTAAACGCATAAACTCCCTGCTTTACAGTGTCTATGTAATACATTGTTTTTTTATCAAGCGACCATGTTATACCATTGGAAATGGTAATCTTAGAAATGCACTTTTTCATTTCCTTATTAGAATCTATTCGATATAATGCTCCCTTTTTTGGTTTTATGTCCATTTCCATTGTTCCTATCCATAAGTTTCCATTTGGATCGGCTTTTCCATCATTAAAACGAATATTTTTTGTTTCAAATAGAATGGAAGTATATTCGTTTGATACTCCCGTTGCAGTATTCACTAAAATTAATTTGTTGGTATCTGATATTAAAAACTCTGTATCGGAAACCGGTATAATGGCCGATGTTTTTTTGCCTTGGTATATTACTCTATCTTGTTTGGTTGTGGTATTGGTAGCATGTACTTCTCCTTTAGCAATATCGACCCACAAAAGTTCTTGGGAATTAGTTAGCCATATAGGACCTTCTCCCAGAATCGCTTTAGTGTCTATAAAGACATTGGCTATGATTCTTTGATTTGACACGTACTCATTCTTAAAATTAATAATAGTTAATCTTGCATTAGTGCCGATCTCCCCCCATCAATTAAGTAAGTGGTTCCCGAGATAAACCGCGCCATATCTGAAGCCAAGAATGCACAAAGGTATCCTACATCTTCGGTTGTTCCTAAGGTTTTTACGGGATGCATGTTAATGGTACGTTGTCTTTCGGCTTTAGCATCAGGAAAGCTGTTAAACCATTTTTGATTGCCAGGCGTGTCAATAAACCCAGGTGCTATTCCAACGGTTCTTATTTTAGGTCCCCATTCTATGGCAAGAGATTGAACCAATCCTTTAATGGCGGTTTTGGCTACGTTGTAAGGAAAGCATCCAGGTATACTATGGTAGGCATGATTTGAAGTCATCAGTATAATAACGCCATTGTTACTTGACTCGAGATATGGTTTACATAATTTGCTAAGTGCCCAATGGGATTTTAAGTTTAAGGACATATTAAATTCCCATTGTTCTTCAGTACAATCTTTAGCACCTTTAAACACATTTATGCCTGCATTGGAAACTAAAATGTCAATTTGACTAAAAGTTGTTGAGGTTTTGTTTACCAAGTGTTCTCGGTCTTGTTGGGAAGTAACATCCAAACATGTATACAGGGCTTCGGTACCTTCTTCTTTTATTGCTTTTAAAAAAGTAAGGGCTGCTTTAGAGTTTTCGACAGAAGTACCACAACCAGAAATGTTACAACCAGCCTTAGCGAGTACTTTAGCAACGCCAAGGCCAATACCACTGCTAACACCTGTAACGATAGCTGTTTTTCCTTTAAGGTTGATAGTTAACATCGTATAGATTTTTAATTATATATAAAATCCTTCTTTATGTTCCCTAATGCCGGGATGTTTTTCCATCTCTTCTTCTATCAAGTTTACGCCTAATCCGGGTCTTTTACTTAATACTAGTTTTCCATCTTCAATTTCTAAAGGATAGTCTATTATACTATCTCTCCAAGGCACGTCTTTAAAAATAAACTCTTGCCGAAAAAAATTAGGGATTGACGCACAAACATGTCCTGATGCCAGTGTAGACAAGGGACCGTTAGGGTTATGGGGAGCTACTAGAACATTATATGCCTCGGCCATAGTAGCCATACGTTTCATCTCAGACGGACCTCCGCATCGGGTAATGTCGGGCATGATAATATCACAAATATGCCGTTCTAAGATGGGACGTATGCCATGTCTGGTATAGTGCCGTTCTCCCACGCAAATAGAAACTTCTGAAGGTAAACGTTCCCTAAAGGCTCTAAGTGTATTAGGGTTTTCAGGTCCAGCAGGTTCTTCGTACCAGGTGATGTCCAGTTTAGCCAAACGTTTGGCCATTGCAATAGCTACTTTAAAATTTAACATGGCATGGGTTTCAATCATAATGTCCATATCCTCACCTACAGCATCCCTAACGGCTTTACTAACTTCAAAAGCTCTGTTCTGTTGGGATCTTGTTAGTGATAATGTAGTATCTAAATCTTCGCCATAAAAGTAATTTGTATGTGCAAAGGGATCGAATTTTAATCCTGTAAAGCCAGCGGCTTTCACTTCTTTTGCTTGCTTGGCGTAGTCTTCTTCATTATGACCACCTCCTGTAAACCAATAGTTGGCATATAAGGGAATTTTTGTGCGATACGAGCCACCTAATAAGTCGTAGACAGGAACACCTAAGGCTTTGCCTTTTAAATCCAGCAAGGCCATATCAATGCCAGAAATAGCACACATACTAGCGCCATAGGGGCCAACCCAATTGAGATCTCTATATAGCTTGGTCCAAATAAAATCGGTTTTCATGGGGTCTAAACCAATAATTCTTTGGCCTAGTTCTTTAACGGCACCTTCAACAATTTGGCTTCCGGGCCAGTTTGTTGCTTCTCCAACACCTGTTATACCTTCGTCTGTATAAATTTTAAGAAATGTCCAATTGTATTTAACGCCTTCAACGAGCCATACTTTTACGTCTGTTATTTTCATTTACTTATATTGTTGTTTGTTTTCTTGTTAGCTATGAGTAAGGTGCATGCATATTAAAATTAAAAAGATACCAATAATAAACTTGAAACCTTTGGTTTTGAGTGAAAATTGTTTAATTTTTCTTATACAGAAAATTGTAGTATCCATGTTTTAACTGCTAGACTATTCTATGACTAAGGTTAATTCTCCTTTTAAAACCCTGTTTTTTGTAGATATTCTTCCTTCACTATGTGGGGTGCCATAGAAACGTTCTGATCCATTATTCCAATAATCGGCAATTAACCAGTGAATATTCTCTTCCTGCACCCAAGATCTGGAGGCCTGATGGCTATTCGATAAAACATTTATTTTTGTTTTTTCGTCTGATAAGGATGCTTTTATAATATTCCTTTTTGTTGAACGGAAATCATTGCTCCCTAACTCATTAGCCTCATCTTTCCATGGGTGGGTCGGTTTTATCCGCCAGGGCTCAACACCATCGGTGATTTTAGCATTCAATTTCGTTTTTCCTTTATTTCTGCCGATATGATCACTGGGGTATATGCTAAAATCGCCTTTACGTTCCCATTCTAATGTTTGATAGGTTTTAGGAACTTGTAGAAGCAGACCATATTGATAAGGTTTGGTTTCTCCATTGGTTTGTTCAATTTCATATTTAGTAGTAAACTGACCATCTGATTTAAAAATATACCATAGTTTTCCTTTGCCTTCTTTGTAGGTTACGGTTAATTCCATTTCGATAGCATTTTCTTTTTTATGGACTTTTATGTCTGAAGCATATTTCATGTACCAGGGAAAACTTTGTAATGGATGTACTATGCGTTGATAGGTTTCTCCCGCAATATTGTTTTTACCTCCATTTTCACTATTCATCTCTACAATTGTAAATTCTGGTCCTTGTAAAACCACCGCTTTATTCCCTTTGGTAATGGACACAATTTTTCCTTTTAGTTTATCAATTCTATAGCTTGTCGTCCCTTGTTGTATAAGGTATGATTCCTTATTTTCTGAATAAGAAAGTTTTAAATCTAACTTAGAGCTAACGATATTCTCTTCATTAAAGTTATAAAATTCTTCTTCAACTATATGGTTATTAGCGTTGTAAAAGGTTAGTTTCAAACTATTAACTTTATCTTTGAAAGGAATTGTTATTATTCCTTTGTGTCTTGGTTGAATATTACTTTTAATAGTGCTGTTAAGTCCGTTTATCTCGGCTACTATTTTGAGGCTTGAAAAGGGAGTGAAGTCATAACGGTTTTCCACGTTTATAAGTAATTTACCTTTTAGGTTCTGTACAGAATTAACCCGTACCGGAGAATAGGCTTTTTTCATACCATAATATTCTGGTTTGGGTCTTCTCCAACCATCTATGGGCCCCCAAGGTCCATAGCCAACTATTCTTCCATCCGGCAAATGAAAGATGTCATCGATTCCACTCCAGATGGCGCCTCCCAAATTGTTTTTATGAGCATAAATTGAATCGTAAAACTTTACTAAAGGTATATTATAGGCATCTCTTACACCTGGATCGGTAAGAAGTTCTCTTCTGTTGTAAGTAGATAAATGGGCATATTCACCAAAAAGTGTAGGACGGGTCATAGAGTCTGTTGCAGCTGGTCCGTCAATACCAGGATAATGGTAATTAGCTATATCGGCTGTACTGCCGGCATTATTAAAACCACCCCAACACTGGTCATGAAAACTGGTAGGTCTATGAGGATCCATTTGTTTTACTACTTGATTTACCTTATCCCAAAGCGGACTCCATCGCGATTCGTTTGCCAATGACCATATAATTACCGAAGGATGGTTTTTATTGGCTTGTACATTATCTAAATTGGCTTGCAAGAAGTATGGTAGAAATTTTCCATCCTTATAATCCCAATGTCCCCAAATAGGTGAGGCACCATGTTGTATCCAGGTTAAGGAGGCTTCACTTTCAACAAAAAGCCCCAATTCATCGGCAGCATTTAAGAATTCTTCCGAAGGAGGATAATGCGATGTCCTTATATAATTACAGTTTGCTTTTTTGAACAATTCAGCATCCAATCGTTCCATTTCAGGGCTTAAAGATCTACCTGTTATTGGGTGTACTGAATGCCTGTTTACGCCGTGTAATTTCACAGGTTTTCCATTGACATAGAGTTCACTGCCAATAACTTGAATTTGTCTGAATCCTACTTTTTGTTCATTTTTTTGAAGTATTTCTTTGTCTTGAAGTAATTCGGTAGTTAAAACATACAAATAGGGGCTTTCAGCATTCCACTTATTCGGTTTTTTTACAGGAATATTTGCTGTAGATGTATTACCGTTTACGGTAATATTTTTTTGAAATACTTTTTTATTATTCGCATTGTACAAAGTATATCTTAGTTGCAGACCTGTTGATGGTTGATCAATTTTAGTTTCTATCGACAGATTTGCATTGTTAAACTTTTTATCAAACGTGGTATTTGTGGTAATATCTTCAATGTTTGATTCTGGAAGGACAAAAAGTGTAACTTTACGTAAAATGCCTGCTACCGTATGGGCGGCATATTGCGAGGTGCACGCCAGTATGTCGCTGATTGTGTTTGCTTTAACCTCGACCTCTAATATATTGTTACTTGTATTGATTGCTTTGGTAATATTTGCTTCAAAAGGTGCAAAACTGCCTTCGTGTTCTGTAATTTTTTTGCCATTTAATTTTACAATAGCATGAGAGCTAACACCATCAAAGCGCACAAATATTTTTTTGTTTTTCCAATCTTCGGGAATTTCAATATGCTTTGTGTAATAGGCCGTTTCTCCAATATTCAGATTAAATCCTTGCATGAGTAACTCTCCGGGAACTTGTATTGGTGCGTTGTTACCTTTTTCAATGGCTACTTGCCATTCCCCATCGAGTGATAAAACAGGGGTTGCGACGTTGTTAACTTTTATTGGCAGTGGTGAAATTCTAGGGATTGTTACGTTTGCATCAGATAAGATGGAACTGTTTTTTTGTTGTGCCCAAACGGGGGGAACTATTAAAAGCAGATAGATGAGAATTGTCAATT
The DNA here is from genome assembly GCF_039539345.1 of Snuella lapsa. NCBI lineage: Bacteria > Pseudomonadati > Bacteroidota > Flavobacteriia > Flavobacteriales > Flavobacteriaceae > Snuella > Snuella lapsa. The sequence continues at coordinate 28,717 of NZ_BAABCY010000051.1, forward strand.
GACAAAGCGTAGTGTTTATATTTTTCATAGTTTATCTTGTTTACATTATTTGATATTTATTCCAGGCATCAACAGCACTCATACCATTTTGAATTGCTTTTAAAACGGTTTTTTCACCTCTAGATTTTTCAAATGCACGTAAAAACACTTCTTCTTCGTGTACTTTTGGAACAATGCATACACCATCTGTATCGCCAACTACAATATCTCCAGGGTTGATGCGAACACCTTCAATTTCAATAGGTACCCTAAAGTCAATTACTTTACCACGAGGCGCTTGATCTTGTGCATAGTTTCCATAAGAGAAGACAGGAAAGTCTAAGTCTAATAAGCCAAAAGTATCTCTGGAGTAGCCATTGGCAACAGCACCAGCAGCACCAAGGACTTTGGCTCTAGTCATCATTAATTCTCCAACTAATGCATAATTAGGAGAGGCTCCAGAACAGATATAAACTTCATTTTTTTTCAGATCGTCTAAGGCTTCCAGCATTAATCCAAACGGTTTTGACATAAGTGGATTTTGACTGTTATGGCTTAACTCTTCAAAGGTATCCGCTTCTAAAACTGGCATAGCTCTTCCAATTAAAAACATATCTGTTTTTAAAGGTTGTATTTTAGGTGGTAAAAATTGGTGTAATAGATTCATTTTGTCCATAGCGTCACCAATAACAGCTGTGAAAAGTTCTTTTTTAGCTGCTGTAAAAAGCTGGTCATCTGTATTCCAAAATTTTTTCATTTATGTTTTGATATGTACATTATTATTATGTACCTTATTATATAGATTTATACTTGTATGAGTATAACAAAATTAATTCTAAAATAATAGGTTTTACTGCTTTGTATTAGCTATGATAACCTCTATATTTGCTTTTTGTTGTTATTTTCTAATTTAAAAGGCAAATGGTGCTAGAGCTACATGGAAAGTAGGGAAAGGATGGAAGCCTTGTTTTTAAGCTCTTTATTTAATGTGATAATTGAAGACTACGTTTAAGAAGTGACAGAGAAGGAATTCCTTATTATATGCACATATACAACAAAAAAGACATCCGCAATGGGATGTCTTTCATAATACATAATATAATAACTTACTAAAAAGTTTATTCTACTTTATAACGCCATCCAAATGGATCTTCAGATTTATTGGTTTGTATGTCTGTGATATGCTTTTTTAGAAAACTAGCATAAGTGTCTTCCATTTCTGGAATGTCGTAATCTTCATTTTTGTAGCCAAATCCAGAAATAGGAGAAACTACTGCAGCTGTACCGGCTCCAAACATTTCTTTAAGCGATCCGTTTTTGGCTGCTTCAACAACTTCACTTACTGTTATTTTTCTAACTTCTACTGGGATACCCTTAGATTGTGCTAATTCTATGATGCTTTTTCGTGTAATACCGTCTAGAATTCTATCACTTGTTGGTCCGGTTATAAGTGTATCGTTAATTCTAATAAAAATGTTCATTGCACCTGCTTCTTCGATATACTCGTGTGTGTTATCATCGGTCCAGATTACTTGTTGGTAGCCTTTTTCTATGGCTAGTTGTGTCGGATAAAATTGCCCAGCATAGTTACCTCCGGCTTTAGCGAATCCAACACCACCATTGGCAGATCGGGAGTATTTTTCTTCGATTAAAACTTTTACTTTTCCAGAAAAATAAGAGCCTGATGGAGCACAAGCAATAATAAACTTGTATTCATCGGCGGGTGAAGCATGAAATCCTTTTCCCGAAGCAAAGACAAATGGTCTTATATATAGAGAGCTGCCTTCATTTCTGGGAATCCAGTCACTATCTACTTTTAACAGTGCTTTTAAGCCATTCATAAAATAATCTTCTGGGAGTTCAGGAATGGCTAATCGTTTTGAAGAAATGTTTAGGCGCTTAAAATTGTCTAGAGGGCGAAATAACCAAACAGTATCATTAGCATCTTTGTAGGCTTTCATGCCTTCAAAGACAGATTGCCCATAATGAAAAATTTTAGCAGACGGATCTAAAGTAATGGGTTGGTAAGGGACCACTTTTGGGGCTTGCCATTTACCATCTTTAAAATCGCATTCTAACATGTGGTCCGTTAGTATTTTTCCGAAAGTTAGGTTATCAAAATCTACATCATTAATTTTTGTAGTCTTTGCTTTTATAATCTCTATATCATTGATTAAAGCATTCATAAGTCTAGTCGTTTTATAGTGCAAATTTAAGTAAAAACGTTTTTAAAAAAGCGGTATATTTACAACAAATCATTAAAATTTAATTTTTTGATTTTTATAAGGATTTGTTCTTTTAAAGCTTTATGTTTTATCTATTAACCATTAGCAAGGTTGTGTAGTTAGTAATACAGGTACAGAGGTTTTTAGAAAGGATTTAGACTATTTTTGCGATGAAAGAGGAAATTTACGAATGATCTTTTAGTATATGGAACGAGAGATAGTGATTACTGGAGACGGATCGTCAACCATCCACTTGCCGGATTGGAATGAACAATACCATTCTAAACATGGGGCTGTACAAGAGGCCTATCATGTGTTTATAACGCATGGCTTACAGTATTTTTATAGAATGCACCAACCCACTGAGGTATCTATTTTGGAAATAGGTTTTGGAACGGGATTGAATGCCTACATTACGTTACTAGAAACTGAAGACTTACAGGTGGCTGTTGATTATTGTGGTGTAGAAGGGTATCCGGTTTCGATTGAAGAAATTAATATGTTAAACTATCCGAAACATATAAAATTAGGAAACCAGACCATTTTTAATACACTTCATGAGGTTTCTTGGGAAACGTCCCATAGGCTTTCGGATAAATTTTCGTTAATAAAGCAGCAACGCTTTTTTTCTGAAATTAAGGAGAAGGGTATATGCGATATTATTTACTTTGATGCCTTTGGAGCAAGAGTGCAACCCGAATTGTGGACGGAGGCTATATTTAAAAAGATGTACGAAGCACTAAAACCCAATGGCGTTTTGGTTACATATTCAGCTAAAGGTAGTGTGCGCCGTGCTATGCAAGCTGTTGGCTTTAGTGTAGAACGTTTACCCGGACCTCCAGGAAAGAGAGAAATGCTTAGGGCTTCTAAAGTTTTAGGCTAGTTATGTGCATGGTTTATAGTGTTAAAGCTAGTATAAATGTAAGGGAGATCGTATTTTCATTTTGTAACTTTATGTAAAAATTGATAATGCGGGTCTTAATTACAGGTGCAACAGGGTTAATCGGACAGGCAATTGTGAACCGTTGCCATAAAAATGGTATTGCTGTTAATTACTTAACCACAAAGCGGTCCAAACTGGAGCAAAGTGAAAATTACAAAGGATTTTACTGGAATATTAAAACTCAGGATATAGATACCAGGTGTTTTAAGGGAGTTGATGCCATTATCCATTTGGCAGGGGCTACAATTGCCAAACGGTGGACACGGGCTTATAAAAAAACAATAGTATCTAGTAGGGTACAAAGTACACAGTTGTTAATTAATGCACTAAAGGGGGAGTCACATACCATAAAACAGGTTGTTTCGGCTAGTGCTATTGGTATTTATCCAGATTCGTTAATAAACTATTACGATGAAAAATTTACTGGTGTTGGTGCTACTTTTTTAAGTGAAGTAACAAAAACATGGGAACGGGCGGTTGATAATTTCTCAAGTTTAAACATTCCTGTTTCAAAAATAAGGATAGGTTTGGTATTATCGAATAAAGGAGGGGCACTTCCAGAAATTGTTAAACCAATGCGGTATTGGATGGGCGCATCTTTTGGATCTGGCAAGCATTGGCAATCTTGGATTCATATTAAAGATTTGGCTCGTATGTTTTTATTCGTATTAGAGTATCAATTGTTTGGGGTGTATAATGGAGTAGCACCCAACCCCGTTACCAATCATGAATTTACAAAAACGGTAGCACGGGTATTGCGTAAACCATTAATTTTACCAAGTATCCCTAAATCTGTTATGAAGTTTATTTTAGGGGAAATGTATGTATTACTGTTTTTAAGCCAACGCGTTAGCTCTAAAAGAATTGAGGATAAAGGGTTTTATTTTAAATACCATCACTTAAAACCTGCACTTGAGCATTTACTAAAGAAGGTTTAGTGTTTATTGGTTGCTGGTTGTTGGGTTTTAAATCCATAATGGTTCAGTTAGTTATTTGCTCTTTTTTTGCTTTTTCTGCATTTTGAAATTTAAAAACTCAACAAATAGAGAAAAGGCAATTGCAAAATATAAATAGCCCTTGGGAATGGCTCCCACAGTATTGCCAAATAGTTTGGTGTGCGATAAATGAGCAGCTTCTGTAATAAGCATAAAACCAATAAGAATTAAAAATGCCAGTCCTAATAGTTGCATACTGGGATGCGTGTTAATAAACTTTCTTATTGGGTTGGCAAAGCCAATCATAACAGCAATTGATATAACCACTGCTATTATCATAAGAACCAGTGTGTAATTATGGTTGGAATGAATACCATTGGTCATACCCACCGCCGTTAAAATAGAATCTATTGAAAATATAAAATCGATGATTAATATTTGAGCAATGGCTTGGGGAAAATTTTTTATTTTTTTGCTTTTCAATTCGTTTTCATCGTGTTTTGGCAATTCTACTTTTTCGTGGATCTCCGATGTGCTTTTGTAAATTAAAAACAGACCTCCGGTAAACAATATAAGAGCTTGCCAGCTTATTTCCAGATGTAGCCAATTGGTTTCTACATGGAAAAAGGGATCTTTTAAACCAATAAGAAAGGAAACAAAAAATAACAATATAATACGTTGTAACATAGCTAATAACAAACCAATGTTTGTTGCCTTAGATTGTTGGTGCTCTGGTAGTTTATTGGCAGCTATCGAGATAAATACAATGTTGTCGATACCCAGAATTATTTCCAGGAAGGTAAGCGTTACTAGAGCCATTAATGCATCGGCTGTGAAGAGAAAATCAATCAAAGCAAGCGAATTTGATAGGTTATTTATGAAAGGTTAAGATATGATATTTTTTATAAATTCTATTATTTGCTTATTTAACCATCGTCTTTAAACTAAAGTAATTATCCAATGGATGCTTTACACTCTTCTATGCTTTCTATAATGGTTTTGGAGTCGGTTAAATAATCGAACCATATCGTATTTTCATTCTTTTTAAACCAAGTTAATTGGCGTTTTGCAAAACGTCGGGTGTTCTTTTTCATTTCGGAAATGGCAAACTCTAAAGACCACTCTCCATTAAGATAATTAAAGAGTTCTTTATATCCAACGGTGTTGAGTGCATTTAAATCTTGATAAGGCATTAAGCCTTTAACTTCTTCTAACTGTTCCTGTTGCATCATCATATCAACGCGTTTGTTGATACGTTCATAAATGATCGTTCTATCGGCCTTAAGCCCTACGGTTATGGTCTTAAAATTACGTGTCGTTTTGCCTTTGTTTAAAAATGAGGAATAGGCTTGTCCTGAACCTATGCATACTTCCAAGGCACGAATAACGCGGTGCGGGTTATCTATTGCAATCGTATTGTAAGAAACAGGATCCAACTGCTTTAGCTGTTCCTGTAATTGTAAAAGTCCTTCTGTTTCAAGGGTTTTGTTTAAAGTAGCTCTTACTTGCGGATCGATTTTAGGGAAATTATCCAAACCTTTGGTTACGGCATCAACATATAATCCTGAACCACCAACCATAATAGCGGTATTATGTGTTTTAAAAAGCGTGTTGAGACATTGTAAGGCGTCCAGCTCGAAAGCACCAACACTGTAGTCGTCATGTATGGATTTGTGGTGAATACAATGGTGTTTGGCAGCAGCTAACTCATCCTGGGTAGGGGCGGCGGTTCCTATTTGCATTTCCTTAAAGAACTGTCGGGAGTCGGCCGATAGTATCTCGGTATTAAAATGTTGGGCCAATGTTATGCTTAGAGCCGTTTTACCTATGGCAGTAGGGCCTACTATTGAAATAAGGTATTTAGATGGTGTTTTTATAGTTTTTGGTTTTTAATAGCTGAAAACGTATTGGCTAATATTCCTAGTGCAACTTGTGACCACAATTATAACAAAATTCTGCGCTATCTTTATGGTTTTCGGCCATACAATTAGCACAAGACTGAGAATTTAAAGGAATAACAGGGGCTTTGTCTTTGTTTGCTTTGTGTTGTGTTGCATATTCTGCTGAAACGATGCCTGTAGGAACTGCAATAATACCGTATCCTAATATCATGACAATAGATGCAATAAATTGCCCCAAAGGTGTAACCGGAGAGATATCCCCGTAGCCAACCGTTGTGAGTGTTACTATACACCAATAAACACTTGCTGGAATACTGGTAAAACCACTAGATTCGCCTTCAACAAGATACATGATGGTGCCTAAGATGACTGAAATGATTATGACGGTAAATAAAAACACCGAAATTTTAACACGGCTTGCTTTTAAAGCTCTTATTAGTGTGTACGAAGCTCCGAGATAACGTACTAATTTCAGAATCCTAAAAATCCTAAGGAGTCGTAAAGCGCGTAAGGCGGCAAGCGCATGTACACCTCCAAATAAAAGCGAGATATATTTAGGAGCTGTTGAAAGCAGATCGATAATGCCATAAAAACTGGTAATATATTTTATGGGCTTTTTTACAACAATTATACGTGCTATATACTCCAAACTAAATAAGATGGTAATAAACCATTCGGCTGTATTGATAATGCGATGGTAGTGTACATCTATACTTTTTACACTTTCGAGCATTACAAGGATAACGCTAGCTACAATGGTGATGAATAGAACAATGTCGAACAGCTTGCCGGCTTTAGTGTCCGCTTCATAAATAATTTTGTGAAGGGCTGTTTTCCAATCTTCTTTAGGGTTGTTGTTCATAAAGTAAAAATAAGAAAAGATTGCTTATGTCTTTTGTAGCACAATGACAGAATTATTTTGCGATTCGATTATTTTATTAAAAAAGGCTTTTAAATAGGGATAATATTCTGATGGAAATAAAGATTCTTTGATGCTTATTCTCATTAACATGTTTAAGGAATTATTGCTTATGGTACTGGAAAAAATAAATTGTCCTGTATTATTTGGCAGAGCAATATTTAAATCTTTGGGTTTTTCTAAAACGGTGTAGCCCTCGTCATAGTCAATATGCATTATATAGTAGTAAGTACTTTCATAACCAAAATCGATAGGATAGGTTCTTTCTTGAAGTTTAAAAGGGTTTTCTTTAAAAAGTTTAATAAAAAAAGGATTAATGTAAATGTTGTTTCCTGCGTTATCGTAAAGGTATTTAACATCGTAATTTTCTAGAAAATCGGGGTGCGATTCATTTCTTGTAACGTTGTGGTTTGTTATTTCGATATTGGGGTTGTTGTCTTCTAGGTTTTTTAGGTAATTTTCTTCGTTTTTAAATGATTTTTTGTGTTTTAGGGCATAGTAGTCTGTTCTTTTTGAGGTTACTGTTCCTGTTATGTTTCCTGTTTTATTTAAGCTTAACGTTGCTTTGTATTGAACAGCCGAAGATTTTTCTGGTTTAATATCTATCCATTTGCTGCCATTTTTTAAATCTAAAAGGCGTCCATACTGATTTAAGCACTTGAAAGGAATTTGCCCAAAGCTTAGGAACTTGTCGGTTGCATCCAGCAAATATGTTTTGTCATTGATGGTTGCTTGAACAATTAAATAATTGAAATCCGAAATGACCGGATAAATTTTGGTTGGAAGGCCATTTTCACGTGTAGATAGTAAAACAGGCTTAACATTTATTTTACAGGATTTTAATAAGTTATGAAGTAGAATGTTGATAGAAGAAATATTACCTGATTTGTTTTTAATAAGGTCTTTAACGGAAACATCTTTAAAGATTTTGTATTCTTCATTCCAGGTATATTCCTCTTGTACATATTTGTAGATAGCATTGGCTTTTTTTAATTCATCTTGCTCGTCGATAATCGTTTTAGACAACAAATCTTCTACAGAGATCGATTTATAGAGTTGTTTGCCAATATTAGGATCTGTTTTTAATTCTTTGTCGACTGCTTCCCAAGTTTTTGTATAGTTATATATGCTACCGTCAAAACCTTTAAAAGTCATAAGTTCATAATCAATCCTGGATAAATAGTTAGATTCACTTGTCATATAGTCCTCTTCTATAAAGGCAGGAATATCTTTCATAACATATTTACTAATGGCACAGTCGGAATGACCACCTCCAGATACGGATAGGCAATTTTTTTTAATGTCTGATGTGTTTGTGGTTAGCTTTTTAGCGCCTACAAGTTTAATATTATACGTCCAGTTGGCTGGAATACTAGTATTGTATTCACTATATAACTTAGGAATATCTCCTTGGAATTCCCAGCCATGGTATTTATACATAAAGGGGGAAATAAGTTTATAACTATATGTTATAACGGAACCTTCTTTAATATTGGGTAAAGTAAATTTTACTAGAGTATAGTTTTCATTGTACCGTTCTTTAAAAATATTTTCCTTGCTTAGTTTTGTTGTTTCAACGTTACCGTTAACCAAGGAATAGGTAGTAGCTATTATCTCCTCTATTTTTTCAGATCTTCTTTCGTTGTTGTACAAGTGGACGGTAACTGTAGCGTTATCAAACCCCTCACGGTTCAAAAGTTTTATTTTAAATTTTTTTTCGGTAATGAGGTCATAATCACGTTGGTCTACATAACTGTTGCCATATTCATATAAAACCAAAGCGTTGGCAGTTGAGTCTTTTTCGTAAACCTTCATATTCAACTCTTTGAGATTAGTTCTGTAAGAGGCTTCTTTGTTATTAGTTTGGGAGAATACACTTAGCGAAGTGAACAATAAAAGTAAGAATAAGTGATTTTGTTTCATTAAATAGGTGATTGATGTATTATTTAACTCACAAAATAATATTTTATTATGATATGGGCTTAATTAAAGACCATTATTTTTAAGCGCTTGTTTTTCCTTAAATAATTTTGAATAATATGCTGAGTGTCCCTGTTGTTTTTCATGTGGGTAATGATAGACTCCAAAATGTCAAGATTGTTTATTTGGTAGTTTAAATTGAAGAAACCATATCCTTGGTACACGCCATTTTTAATAAGAATGGCACTGCGCTCGTCTATATCGCGGCCTTTGTCTATAATAACCATATTTTTATTGGCGTAACTATTTTTTGAGATAAGGGTATTTACACGTTGATTATATAGCTCAGCTGGCTCTTCTTCAATACAGGCTCCAGCACATGTTTTAATATCGTAATTAAAACAGCTTGTTTTGGTTGGATACAAACCTGTTAATTTTTGGCATAGTTTGTACTCTTCTACAGCATTGGCAATAAAGCTTTTTCCACTTTGTTTGTTACTAAATGTGGTTATTGCATTTTTTCGTCCGTCAGCTATATCTAATTTAAGGTTGGTATACCCTTTTTCATCTGTAAAGCTATATAGGGCATGGGTAAAGGATGTGCGTCTTAAAGCTCTATTGTATACTGGCTTAGTGCGTTTTATTTCTTCGCTTTCTTTTAGAAGGGCTACTAATTCACTACCAGTTGCTTCATAAGTAACGGCAGCAACTTGCGCTTGTATTTTTTTTGACTTTTGGTTACTACTTGTAAAATGCTGATTGATACGCTTTTTTATATTGTTGCTTTTACCAATGTAGATGATGTCGCCATTGGCTTTATGAATATAATAAACCCCTGTTGTTGTAGGTAATTCGTTAATAATGTCCAAATGTCGGGGCTCTAATTGGTGCTTGGGGTTTAAACGGATGGATTGCTGAATAATGTTTTTAGAAGAATCCTTTTCCAATAACATTTTAAAAAGCTTTACCGTTGCTTGGGCATCACCAGCGGCACGATGCCTGTCGGCAACAGGAATTCCTAAGGAACGTACTAATTTGCCCAGGCTATAGGAAGGCTGGTTTGGAATAAGGTTTTTGGACAACTCGACCGTACATAGGGATTGACGCTTATAGTCGTATCCCAACCGTTTGAATTCTGTGCCTAAAATACGGTAGTCAAACTGGGCATTGTGAGCAACAATGATACAGTCATAAGTTATTTCAACAATACGTTTGGCTACTTCGTAAAACTTTGGAGCATTGCGAAGCATGTTGCTGTTTATCCCCGTAAGGTTAACTACAAAGGGTTGTATTTCACGTTCTGGATTAATCAGACTAATAAACTGGTCTACAACTTGATGTCCATCATATTTGTAAATTGCAATTTCGGTAATGCCTTCCTCATTATACTTACCTCCTGTGGTTTCTATGTCTAATATTGCGTACAATATGGTGTTTATGTGTTTAGTCGTTTATAGTTTATGTGGTTAATTGTAGTTTCTGGCCCCAAAGATACTACTTCCTACGCGAACCATTGTGCTTCCACAGTCAATCGCCAATTGGTAGTCGCCACTCATACCCATGCTTAAAGTTGAGAGCTGACAGTTGAAACTTGAGAATTGTTGTAATTTATCGAAAGTTTCTTTTAAATAAGAGAATTCATTTTTTATTTGGCTCATGTCTTCTGTAAAGGTTGCCATGCCCATAAGACCGATAACCTTAATGTTCTTTAGTTCCCGTAAGTTTTCAGATTGTAGGAGGGCCGCTGCATCTTCTGGGGACATCCCAAATTTAGAATCTTCAGAAGCTATTTTTATTTGTAGCAAACAGTTTATTGACCGATCGTGTTTTCGCGCCTGTTTGTTTACTTCTTGAAGTAGTTTTAGGTTGTCAACACCATGAATCAATCTAACAAAAGAGGCCATGTATTTTACTTTATTGCGCTGTACGTGGCCAATCATATGCCATTCGACATCTTTTGGCATGACGTCATGTTTTTGAACCATCTCCTGAATTTTATTTTCGCCAAAAACACGTTGTCCTGCTTTATAGGCTTCCATTAAATCGTTTATGGGTTTGGTTTTAGAGACAGCGACCAAAGTGACATGCTCGGGTAAAGAGACTTTTATATCTTGAAGGTTCTGTTTTATAGACATTATTTTTTGTGTTGTAATTAGTAGTTAAGTTGCAAATATCCAAACGACTTATCAACTAAGCAAATCAAATAAACACTTTTAAAATTCATAAATAGTAACACCGCTTCGTAGTTTTGGTTCAATAAAAGTACTTTTTGGGGGCATGGTTAATCCAGCGTCGGCTATAGCTTTCATCTCATCAATACAAATGGGCATTAGTCCGAAGCCAACAGCAAAGTCGCCATTGTCAACTTTTGTTTTTATGGTTACCAGATCATTTTTACCGTGCGAATATTCAATACGGGTGTCATTGCGCAAGTCGGAAATTCCAAGTATGGGCTGTAATATGGTTTTATAAAGAATTTGGGTGTCTAATGCATCTAAGGGTGTAGCAAATTCTGTGTTGTTTTTTCTTAGGTATAAAGAATAAAAATTACCATCTAAATACATGCTAAAATGATGTTTTTTGTTTGGTGCATATAATTCGTTACCTCTATTTTCAATACGGAACATGGTATCTAGCTGAATTAGAAATGCTTCTTTAGAAAGACCGTTTAGGTCTTTAACAAGTCTATTGAACTCAAAAATTTTTAAATTGGATTCAGGAATTAAGAAGCTCATAAAATAATTATAAGGCTCTTTTCCCGTATGCTTATCGTTTTCGGCCTTTAAAGCTTCTGAAAGCAAGTATGATGAAGCAGATCGGTGGTGTCCATCAGCTATGTAAATAGGGTTTATGGCTTCGAACTCATTACGTATGGTGTCAATTAATTTTGTATTGTTTATTTTCCATAGATAATGAGTGTCCCTATAAGTGGTTGTAAACTCAAATTCAGCACGTTCACGTTGAGTATCCTTGATTATATATGCTATCACATCATTGTCGGGATAGGTAAGTAATACAGGTTCTGCATTAAAACCGACTGTCTTTAGATAATCTTTAAAAATATTTTCGCGGTATTCGATGGTGTCTTCATGTTTTTTAATAACGTCATTTTTATAGTCTTCGGCACTTGTGGCAGCTATAATACCAGAGAAAGAACGCCCTTCACGATTTACAATTTTGTATACATAGTAACAAGGGGATTCGTCCTGCTCAAAAATCCCATCTTCTTTAAATTCTAAATATCGATTTCTTACTAAATGATACCGCTCTTGCCCTGTAATGTCCTGATGGTATTTATAGCCTGGGTTTACAATATGTAAAAATGAAAATGGATTGTATGTTAATCGAAACTCCAGTTCTTTTTGTGTGTAACTCTGATAGGAGCGTGAGGCTACCAAACTCACCTTGTCACGTGTTGGTCGCACTGCTTTAAAAGGAATAACTTTTGCCATGTTGTTATGTGTTAATCATAACTGAAAATTTATTAAAATCGTCTTGAGTATAAAAAATATCTTTTGGTATATAAACAAATTGTCCTTTAGAAACATATAGTAACCAATATATTTTGTTGGATACTACTTTTTGAATGCTTTCATGGTGTAGTTTTGTCTCATTTTTATTGACATGAAAATAAATGAATTCATTATCAAAAAGTAAGTTGGTTGTGGAGAATATAGGATTGTGCGCTTTAGCATGTGTCCATAGATAAAGAAAAAGAAATGTTACTATTGGGTAGGCTAAAGAAAATATAACAACAAAACTACTAAAACTACTCTCATTAAACGTTTTTAGGTTTAGTAAACCCAATAGGATCATTATTGCGTATAGCCACCAGAAATTTTTAAAACGTTTATGGATTAAAATTTTTGCGTACTGATTTTTTGATAAAGCGTATGGTTTTGTTTTGGTCATTATTGTAAAAACTGTTTAGCAACATTTTCTGCTTTTCTCTCCTCGGTATAATCGTAAAAACCTTCGCCTGATTTAATGCCTAATTTATTGGCTCTAACCATGTTAATCAATAAGGGGCACGGAGCGTATTTCGGATTCTTAAAGCCTTCGTACATTACATTCAAAATAGACAAGCAAACGTCCAAACCAATAAAATCTGCAAGTTGTAAAGGTCCCATAGGGTGTGCCATGCCTAATTTCATTACAGTGTCTATTTCTTTAACGCCTGCTACACCATTGTAGAGTGTTTCAATGGATTCGTTAATCATGGGCATTAAAATACGGTTGGCTACAAAACCAGGGTAATCGTTTACTTCTACAGGTGTTTTTCCAAGGGTTTTAGACAGGTTCAAGATGGTTTGGGTAACTGAGTCACTGGTACTGTAACCTCTTATAACCTCCACTAATTGCATAATGGGAACGGGGTTCATAAAATGCATGCCTATAACCTTATCTGGTCTATTCGTAACTGCTGCTATTTGAGTTATTGAAATGGAGGATGTATTGGTTGCTAAAATGGTATCTTTTGGACAAGCCTTATCCAGTTGTTTAAAAATATCGAGTTTTAAATCTACATGCTCTGTGGCTGCTTCTACGACCAAACTTGTATTTTTAACGCCTTCGACAATAGATGTGTAGGTGCTTATATTTGTTAGTGTTTCGTCTTTTGCGTGTTTTGAAATCGTCTCTTTGGCAACCATTCGATCCAGATTTTTAGAAATAGTCTCTATCCCTTTTTTTAGAGCGCTTTCATTTATATCGATAAGCCGTACCTTAAAATCATTTTGAGCAAAGGTATGTGCGATACCATTACCCATTGTACCGGCTCCTATTACTGCAATATGTTTCATCGTTTAGTTTTTAATTTTTCTTGTTTACGGAGGTGTGCCTATTTGTTAAAACAGTTTATTATTTGATTGGCAACACGAAGGGCTTCTGTACCATCCTGTAGGGTTACAATAGGTGTTGTGTTATTATTAATAGCATCTGCAAAGGTTTCTAATTCGTCCAATATGGAGTTGTTGTTTGCTATATGCGGGTTGTCAAAATAAATTTGTTTTTTTATGCCTTCAGCATTCTGAAGTACCATGTCAAAATCTCCAGGGTGTTCTGGGGCGTCTTTCATTTTTACAACTTCACATTTTTTATCTAGGAAATCGACAGAGATATAGGCGTCTCTTTGAAAGAATCGTGCTTTACGCATTTTTTTTAACGAAATTCTACTGGCTGTTAAATTTGCTACGCATCCATTTTCGAACTCTATGCGGGCATTGGCTATATCGGGCGTGTCGCTTATAACAGAAACACCGCTGGCAGAAATGTTTTTAATTCTAGATTTAACGATACTAAGAACAATATCTATATCATGGATCATTAAATCTAATACTACAGGCACATCGGTGCCTCTCGGGTTAAATTCGGCCAAACGATGCGATTCGATGAACATAGGAGACTTAATATCGTCTTTTACAGCGATGAATGCTGGGTTAAATCGCTCGACATGCCCTACTTGTCCGCGTAACTTATGTTTAGCCAAGAGTTCTCTTATGTGTTCCGCCTCTTCAACGGTATTGGTAATAGGCTTTTCAATAAAAATATGTTTGCCTTTTGCAATGGCCTGTTTGGCACAATCGTAATGCGAAAGCGTAGGCGTAACAATATCTACCATATCTACCGCATCAATAAGCGCATCTATGGAGTTGAAGAATTTATAACCAAATTCGGCTTCTACTTTTTTACCATTCGCTTCATCGGCATCATAAAAACCAACAAGCTCATATTTTTCAGATTGATTGAGAAGTCTTAAATGAATTTTTCCGAGGTGTCCGGCACCAAGTACACCAGCTTTTAGCATAAATTTTACGTTTTCAACAAAAATAAGATATTTAAAATATGAATGTACTTTTTTAAGCTAAAATTTAGTTAAAAGCCACTGGTGTAAATTCTAAAAAAAAATGTTTTGAGCTTAGAAAGGAATGCCTAATTTTATCCGTGAAAAATGATATAGCCATTGAACGATACATTTAAACATAAGGGTTTACGACAGCAATTAGTTAATGTTATAAAAGCCAAAGGTATAGCCAGCCCTGCGGTATTAAATGCTATTGGGAGCATACCAAGACATTTATTTATGGATTCGGGATTTTTGGATCATGCTTATCAGGATAAAGCATTTCCAATTGCTGCCGATCAAACTATTTCTCAGCCGTATACTGTGGCGTTTCAAACCGAATTGTTGCAAGTGAAAAAGGGCGATAAAGTTTTGGAGATAGGTACGGGCAGTGGATACCAAACAGCTGTGCTATGTGTGCTGGGAGCTAAAGTGTATAGTATAGAGCGCCAGCAGGAATTATTTAAAAAGACCAGTAAGTTTTTGCCTAAGCTGGGATATAGAGCCAAAAAGTTTGTTTTTGGCGATGGCTATAAAGGCTTGCCGGAAGAAGCGCCTTTTGATAGTATTATTGTGACTGCCGGAGCACCATTTGTCCCAAAACCGCTGTTAGCTCAACTAGCTATTGGCGGGCGTTTGGTCATTCCAGTGGGCAATGATGTACAGGTAATGACTCTTTTCATAAGGAAAGGCCCCAAGGAATTTGAGCAGCATGAGTTTGGGGAATTTCGTTTTGTGCCTTTGTTAGAAGATAAAAATTAGAATGTCATTTATTTTTTGGTAGAATATCCGTTTCAAAACCATCAATGCTCTTGGTGTTTTTTTCTTGCCAATACATTTCGATACGTTTTTTGCCTTGTTTTTCCGACCAGGCATTTAGCATGCCGCGCTCTTCTTTAAAATCCATAAGGGGCACGGCATAACCACAAGAGGTTTGTACTAAATCTATATGCATTTCTATGATTTGCCTCGAGCCAACGTTGTGTGGAAACATTTTGATGTATTCTTGAAATTTAGTGTCTCTTTCGTGGTATATTTTGGCTTTACCGTAAAGCCTTAGTATTAAAGGTTTGCCTTCAAGAGCACAGAACATAATAGTCATTCTGTCATTTTTTAACAGATGGGCAGCCGTTTCATTACCGCTTCCAGTAAGGTTTAGCCAAACTAGTTTATTAGGGCTTAATATCCTAAGCGTGTCATGTCCTTTAGGAGAGATGTTTACACGTCCGTCCTTTGCCGCCGTACCAACAAAAAATATCTTTTGATTTTTAACAAAGTCCTGAAGATCATCGTTTATTTCAGAAAATTGTTTTCCCATGCTTTTGGTTTTGCAGATTATTACTTGTTTTTAGCTCCTAAAGCATTATTAAATTTTTCTTTACCACCAACCAAGGGCAAGGTTAAAGTTGTACCGTTTAAATCAATGGTTAGCTCTGTTCCCGGTTTAGGGTGTAAAGTAAAATCTTTGTCACTGGAGAATATCATCAATCCAATTTGTTGCCCTTTGGGAATAACCTGGTCGTCTGGCATGAGATCAAAAGTAACCTTATAAAACTTACCAGGTTTTAAAGGGCTGCTTTTGGTAAGTGATTTATGGTTTTGAGGGTCGGCCCATCCGCGCGTGATAATATTATCGGTTATTTTTGCCTTCTTTCCTTCGTTCCAAGGGAGTGAAACTAACCAAACTGATAGGTTCGCAGCTGGTTTGCTGCTAGCCAGTTTAATGGTAACTTTTGGTGTCCCAGAAATGTGAAGTGCTTCAGTAAGTTTAGGTGTTACATATAAAAGGCGGTGTTCAGAACTTGGTGATTTAGCCAATGAATCCCCAGAAAAATTATAGTTGTCAATTAAGGTTTCTTTCCCACGAACATCGTTTTGGGCTGTAGTTAAGCTTCCCGCTTTCGGAGCCCCTGCTGTAAGGTATAGTTTTACGTTTTGTGCATCAGGATTGGGATACGCTTTGTAAGGTGTTGGTTTATCTTTGGGGTCATGTTCACGAACAATCCAAGCTTTAGGATCGTTTTCAACATCATTATCAATGCCGTGAAGATAGTGCGTAAACCAACGGTTCATCATTGTGATTGGGGGTGGGCCACCATGACCATTTTGGTGGTAGTATATTTGGGTAGGTAATCCCATTTCTGTTGCTTTTTTGTAAATTCTATAGCTGTGTTCGGGCATCACGTTCCAGTCATTGAAGCCATGGGACATTAATAAGGCAGCTTTCATGGGTTTCATATCGTTTAAATAATCTCGGCCTGCCCAGAAGTCGTTATAGTCTCCAGTAACCCTATCCATACCATTTTTCATTTCAGTATCCCTAACCACTTTGTTACTATAGGCACGTTTGGTCTCATCACCACTATGTATAAAATCATATAAAACATCAATATCTTCACCCAAATAGCCGCCAGGAGATCTTACTAAACCATTAGATCTGTAGTAGTGATAATAGGAAGTGTTAGGAGCTACTGGAATTATGGCCTTTAATCCTTCGACACCGGTTGTCGCAGCGGCTAAGGGTATGGTGCCATTATACGATGTTCCCGTCATACCAACTTTTCCCGTCGACCAAAAAGCGTTAACCGTTTCATTACCATCTGGTGTAGTATATCCTTTGGAACGACCGCACAGCCAATCGATGACGGCTTTTGGTGCTAAAGATTCGTTATCACCACCAACGGTAGGAGAACCCTGTGAAAGCCCAGTGCCAGGAGAGGATGAGTGTACTACAATATATCCCCTGGGAACCCATGTTCTAATTTGGGAGTTTGATATAATGGGACGTTTTCCTTTGCGAGTTACTTCTACTTGGGTTCTGGGTTTGGCTGTTTCTCCTAATTCATGATTAACATACCAAAATAAACCTTCAACATTGGGTGCAACACCAGCATAA
Organism: Snuella lapsa; assembly: GCF_039539345.1. Lineage (NCBI taxonomy): Bacteria > Pseudomonadati > Bacteroidota > Flavobacteriia > Flavobacteriales > Flavobacteriaceae > Snuella > Snuella lapsa. Next base: position 46,277 of record NZ_BAABCY010000051.1, read on the forward strand.
TATGGGCTGGACTCGTAAATAACGGGGAGTTTTAGGCCTTCAGTTTCTGTTTGGTATGGTCTTGTTACGTCCACATGCATACGGTCTAACTTGCCATCACCATCTGTGTCGAATGTTGTTTCGACCCATAAGTCATGACGTATCCATTTTTCAGGATCATTAAATGCTTCAACTATTTGAGCCTCACCATCTTTAAAAACAGGAGAAGCTTTTGTTTGTGCCTGCAAATAACTGAAAATCTGTAATAGTAATACTGTAACTATAAGTACTCTAGGTGTTTTTATTTTGTATGTTGTATTCATACTATGTGATTTGTATTAGAGTGAAAAAGGAGTTAGTTTTTTTGGTTTTATTTTGGTAAGTATTGTTTGGGTATTGGTGTTCGCCAGGTTTCCTGAGCCCAAAAAATGTTTACGATCCACCAGCGTTCACCATCATTTAATAGCTGGATACTATTAATGCCTCTTAACATCGGGATTTCTTTGTCTGCACTGGTGTAAGCTTCGTAGGTGCTAAAAACATGTGCAATATTGCCAAATACTTCTATCTCTCTATGGATTTCTTTTTCAAAAAAACCATTTTCAACCATCCATTCACCTGCATTGTTAATATAGTTATTGGGAGACATGAATCTAACTTTTTGGGCGCCCTCTGCGTCTTTTCCATAAGCTATGAGTTTGGCATCCGGGAGGAATAGATATTTGAAGAATTCCCAGTTACGTTTTTCTTCTTTTTCTCCAGAAATGACCTCATATAAAGCTTTTACCGTACCGTTAAGCGTTAATACTTTCGAGCTGTCAATGGCCTGTTCCTTAACAGTGTCGTTTTTTTGGGGGGTAGAGGCGTCTTGCGCTTTTACAGTTGTAGAAATTAAGGCAATAGCCAGAATAGTTACTAATTGTCTCATGTGTTTGTGTTTGTTGATTTCGTAATGGACACATGTAGTATGTGTATGTTATAGATTGTGTAAATAATTACGGTTTTAATCATACATGGATAATCATAAAAATAAGTTACCAAGGTCTAAATTTACTTAGGATTTACGTGTTAACAGATTCTTAAATTATTTGTATATTTTCTTGATTCTATCCAGATTACGTTTGTTGTCCCTGTCCTTTATGGTTTCCCGTTTATCGTAAAGTTTTTTCCCTTTTGCCAAGGCAATATCCAGTTTAGCATAACCTTTATCGTTTATAAACAAACGTAAGGGAATAATGGTGATTCCCGTATTTTGTACTTCTTTATGTAATTTTTTTAGTTCTCTTTTGTTTAAAAGAAGTTTGCGTTCGGCTTTGGGTTTATGATTGTAGTAGTTGCCGTAAAGATATTCTTCTATGGTCATATTAATAACAAAAAGTTCACCTCGATCATTAAATTCACAAAAGCTTTCAGCAATAGAAGCCTTGCTGTTTCGAATGGATTTTATTTCGGTTCCCGTTAATACAATACCAGCAGTATATTTGTCCAATATATCATATTGAAAGCGGGCTTTTTTATTTTGTATGTTAATAGTCTTTTGCATGGAGCACAAAGCTACATAATTTTATGATGTTGTGCTTAACTTGAGAAGAAAGGGCATAAGAAATTTGAAACTAAATTGCGAGTAGCGCTATTTTTAGTTGTATAAATTATTTTTGTGATTTTGTAAAATACTATGAGTAAAAGGCATTAGCTATGCATAGTAAAGCCAACTTTAATGGTTACTTGCCATCGCTCAACACTTCCATCTTTAATGCTTCCACGGGTATCGATAACTTCAAACCATCTTAAATTGTGTACCGATTGAGAAGCTTTTGCCAATGCATTTTGTATGGCTTCATCACTTGATTTTTCTGAAGTACCTACTATTTCAATTTTTTTGTAAATATGCTCTTCCATGATATTAGTTTTTAGCTAATTAAGATACGAAAAATATAGTAAGTGTTTGCAATTTAGTTTGTTATGTTTTTAGGGAGTTATTTAGAAAGGAGTTAAACTATTTATAAGGGAAGGTTCTTAGCATAAATAAGTAAAATCAATGCATTTGAAAGTTACTAACATCATTCAAAATTCGTATTTTTGTACTCGTTTTAACAAAATCGACTAAAAATAATCTTATGAATTCTTACGATGTAGCCGTTATTGGCTCTGGTCCAGGAGGTTATGTGGCAGCCATTCGTTGTGCGCAACTGGGTATGAAAACTGCAATTATAGAAAAATATGCTACACTTGGTGGTACTTGCTTAAATGTAGGTTGTATTCCGAGTAAAGCTCTTTTAGATTCATCTCACCACTATGAGGATGCCGTGAAGCATTTTGAAGATCACGGTATTGAAGTGCCGGGAGAAATTAAAGTGAATTTAGAGAAAATGATTGCCCGCAAACAAGCCGTAGTAGACCAAACCACAGGTGGTATCGATTTTTTAATGAAAAAGAACAGGATTGATGTTTATGAGGGCTTGGGTGCTTTTAAGGATGCAACACATATTGTTGTTAATGGTAAGGAAACAATAGAGATTGAAGCGAAGCACAGCATTATTGCAACTGGTTCTAAGCCTTCAAGTTTGCCTTTTATTAATATAGACAAGGAACGCATAATTACATCTACCGAAGCATTGAAGCTTAAGGAGATTCCAAAGCATTTAATTGTAATAGGAGGAGGTGTAATAGGTCTTGAATTGGGGCAGGTTTATAAGCGTTTAGGAGCCGAAGTAACCGTTATAGAATATCTGGATAGAATCATTCCAACTATGGATGCTGGTTTATCTAAAGAATTGAACAAAGTACTTAAGAAGCAAAAATTTAAGATAAATGCTTCTCATAAGGTTAAATCTGTAGAGCGTATTGGTGACGAAGTTGTTGTTAAAGCAGATAATAAAAAAGGAGAAGAAGTAGAGTTTAAAGGTGATTACTGCTTAGTATCTGTAGGACGTCGTCCGTATACGGATGGGTTAAATGCTGAAGCTGCCGGAGTTAAGATCAATGAACGTGGGCAGATAGAAGTAAACGATCATTTACAAACATCAGCTTCTAATATTTATGCTATTGGTGATGTGGTAAAAGGTGCTATGTTGGCTCATAAAGCGGAAGAGGAAGGTGTATTTGTTGCCGAAACATTGGTAGGTCAAAAACCACATATAGATTATAATTTAATTCCAGGTGTAGTTTATACTTGGCCCGAGGTAGCTAGTGTTGGAAAGACCGAAGAACAATTAAAAGAAGCTGGGGTTGCTTATAAAACTGGACAATTCCCTATGCGTGCTTTAGGACGTAGCAGGGCAAGTATGGATTTGGATGGTTTTGTAAAAGTATTGGCAGATAAATCAACTGATGAAATTTTAGGAGTGCATATGATTGGTGCTCGTGCTGCCGATATGATCGCCGAAGCTGTAGTGGCTATGGAGTACAGAGCTTCGGCCGAAGATATATCACGTATGTCGCATGCGCACCCCACTTTTACAGAAGCTATTAAAGAAGCGGCTTTAGCTGCTACTGAAGATAGGGCGTTACACATATAAATACAAAAACATAATATTTTTAAAAGCAACCTTTAGGGTAGCCATGGTCGGAAGAAATTCCGGCCATTTTTTTTAAGTTTTAAAAACCTTATCAGGATTCCCCCCAGC
>NZ_BAABCY010000052.1:0-26580 GCF_039539345.1 Snuella lapsa
TAAGTACTATGGTAAGCTTATCTCGTTACAGGATATACGCGATCTATCTGAGACTACAAGGGTCGGTAGTAATTTAATGAAACTAAGCGATGCTGCAGAGGCTATTGGCTTTAAGAGCATAGGGGTTAAAATTGATTTTAACAAATTAAAGGAAGCTCCTTTGCCCCTCATTGTCCATTGGAACAAAAGACATTTTGTGGTGGTCTATAAAATAAAAAGGGACGTGGTCTATGTGTCTGATCCCTCCTATGGGCTTATTACGTACACCAAGGACGAATTTATTTCACCATGGATAGGCAACAATGCGACAGAAGACACCAATGAAGGGGTAGCGTTGCTTTTGGAAATCACCCCAAAATTCAGACAGCTCAACTGGGAAGAAACCGATAAGAAATCCTTTAGGTTTTTGTTCCAGTACCTGTTCAAATATAAAAACCTACTCCTTCAATTGGTTATTGGCCTTATCGTGGGAAGTATTTTACAGCTTATTTTCCCATTCCTTACCCAAAGTATTGTAGATGTGGGCATACAGAACCAGGATATTAACTTTATTTATATGGTACTCATTGCCCAGGTCATGCTCTTTCTAGGCCAGACCAGTGTAGGGATTTTTAGGAGCTGGATTTTATTGCATTTGAGTACCCGCATTAACATATCGTTGGTTTCCGATTTTTTTATCAAGCTCATGAACCTGCCCATAGCCTATTTCGATACGCGTATGACAGGTGACATCATGCAGCGCATCAACGACCATAAACGTATTGAGAGTCTTTTAACAGGGTCTGTACTGAATACCCTGTTCTCTATGGTCAACCTGTTTATATTCGGGGCCGTACTCATTTATTACAGCACCTCCATCTTTTTCATATTTGCCGTTGGCAGTATCGTTTATGTGATTTGGATATTATTTTTTCTTAAAAGGCGCAAGGAACTCGACTACAAACGCTTTTCACAATTAAGCCAGAACCAAAGCACCGTGATCGAACTTATTAACGGCATGCAGGAAATTAAGATGAACAATGCCGAAAAACAAAAACGCTGGAAATGGGAGTACGTTCAGGCACGTTTGTTCAAGGTGTCTATGCAAAGTTTGGCCCTAGAACAGACCCAAGGGGCTGGCTCATCATTTATCAATCAGGCCAAGAACATATTCATAACGTTTACTTCGGCTCTGTTGGTCATTGAAGGTAACATAACCTTGGGGATGATGCTCTCCATTCAATATATTATTGGGCAGTTAAATGGCCCCATTGGTCAATTGGTAGGCTTTATACAGTCAGTTCAAGATGCCAAGATAAGTTTGGAACGCTTGGGAGAGGTACATGATAAAGACGATGAAGAAAGTAAAGAAAAGCATTTAATATCTACAGTTAAACCTAATCAAGATTTAAAGATCAACGATATCACCTTTAGATATTTAGGAAGTGATGAAAATGTCATCAGGGGCATCACTATGAAGGTCCCTGCCAATAAAATTACAGCTATCGTAGGTGCAAGTGGCAGCGGCAAGACCACTTTAATGAAAATTCTGCTTAAATTCTACAATCCCGAAAAAGGCAATATCATGTATGGCGAACATTACTTAAACGCCATTTCCCATAGAGCATGGCGTGCCAATTGCGGTGTGGTGATGCAGGAAGGCTATGTGTTCAATGATACCATTGCCTATAATATAGCTGTGGGAGAGGATACCGTAGACCATGAACGCTTGATACATGCCACTAAAGTGGCCAATATCTATGAGTTTATTCAATCCTTGCCCTTGGGGTTCAATACCAAAATCGGAAATGAAGGTGTTGGAGTGAGCACCGGACAAAAACAACGCCTGTTTATTGCTAGGGCCGTTTATAAAAACCCTGACCTGTTGTTTTTTGATGAGGCCACATCTGCACTGGATGCCAAGAATGAGCGTACCATTATGGAAAACCTAAACGCGTTTTTTAAGAATAAAACTGTTGTAGTGATAGCCCACCGATTGAGTACCGTAAAGCATGCCGACCAAATTGTGGTCATTGATGAGGGTAAAGTAGTAGAATCCGGAAAGCACCAAGAACTCTTGGAACAACAAGGAGCCTATTACAATTTAGTAAAGAACCAATTGGAATTGGAAAAAATAAACACTTTAGAAAATGCCTAAAGATAGATTTGAAGACAACCTAGAGTTGCGGTCCGAAGAGGTGCAGGAAATCCTGACCAATCCACCGGCATGGATCGTACGTTGGGGCATTACCCTCATCTTTATGTTTACTATTATCATCTTAGCCCTGTCCTTTATGATCAAGTACCCCGATGCCGTCACAGCAAAGGTTTTGGTAACCACTAAACAGCCTACCGAAAAAGTGGTGTCCAGATATTCGGGACAGTTGGATAAAATTTTTATTAAAAACAGGGACACGGTTAAAATTGGACAAAAATTAGCGGTAATAAAGAATACGGCCAGTTTAGATGATGTCTATTTTTTAAAAGGGATTATGGACACCTTAACTTATAACCTAAAGAACTTACAATTTCCGTTCGAACAGACCTCCCATCTTATTTTAGGCGATATAAGTGCTGCTTACCTTAATTTTGAAAAGAGCTATACCGACTATTTTCTTTTAAAGAACCTGGATCCCTACACCAACCAACTGGGAGGCAATAAGGTATCATTACAAGAGATAAAAAACAGGCTTCAGGACCAGATCAACCAAAAGCGACTTTTGGAACAGGAATTTGTTCTAAAACAAACCGATTTGGACAGAAACAAACAGTTGTTTGACAAAGGCATTATTTCAAAATTGACCTATGAGCAAAAGCAACTGGAATTTATACAGATGCAAAAAAGCATTAGTGCCATGGCCATTTCCATTTCGCAAATGCGGGAGGCCATTTCATCTGCAACCAGAACCTTAAAGACTACCAAAATAAATGAACAAGAGGACAATACACGGTTTTTAAAAAACCTAAACCAGTCCTTTGACTTGCTCAAAGAAGCCATAAGGGATTGGGAATACAACTATGTGCTAAAGTCCTCCATAAATGGAGTGGTAAGCTTTCAGGATTATTGGGGAAAACACCAGTTTGTTAGTAGTGGGAGTGTCGTCTTTTCAATCTTGCCAATAGATACGTCGAGCCTGGTAGGTAAGTTGGTTGTACCGGCACAAAATGCAGGCAAGGTAAATGTTGGACAAAAAGTATTTATAAAACTAGATAATTACCCCTACCAACAATATGGCATGCTCATTGGTAAGGTTATCAGTTTTTCTATTTCCCCTGATAATGAAGGTAATTATACTGTTTTTATTGACTTACCAAAAGGTACCAAAACATCCTACAATAAAACGTTTGTTTTTACCCAAGAACTTCTGGGTGGTGCTGAAATTGTTACTGAGGACCTTAGTGTGGCAGAACGATTGTTTTACAAGTTTAGGGAAGTGTTAACTTATAATTAAGCATATCATGATAAAAAATAAGGCTATTTGGCTTTTTGGATTGTCTGGAGCAGGTAAAACAACACTTGCAAGGCAAATTTCCGAAACTTATGAAAAACAAAATATAAGAACTATTGTATTGGATGGTGATATTCTTAGAAACGGTATCAATAAGGGTTTGGGGTTTTCCAGAGAGGACAGATCTGAAAATGTTAGGAGAATAGCTGAAATATGTAAGTTAATGCTACAGGTAGATATTGTACCGATAGTTGCAGCTATCACTCCTTATGAGTCTGATAGAATAGCCGTCAAAAAAACTATCGGAGAAAATAAGCTTGTATTGGTACACGTAAAATGCTCTATCGATATTTGTGAAGCCAGAGATCCTAAAGGGCTTTATGCCCAAGTTAGAAAAGGAACCATAAAGAACTTTACAGGTATTACGGATACCTATGAAGGAACAAACGTAGCTTCTATAACGATCAATACCGAAAGGGATTCTATAGATGCATCCATTAATGGACTTTTAGAATGTTTATCAAATAAAATTGAAATATGAGGCTTAAAAAAGATGAACAAATTGAATCTCCTTTTTTTGGAAACTATTATTGCCTTATCCCGAATACCAATATTGCTTTCTTGGTTATAAGTAAAAACGCTTGTACTTTTTTAAAAAAGATAGCAATATATAATAAAACGGGAGATTGGCTAGATGAAAGCCAGTTCAAAGTACATAGTACCATTGGCTACAACTCAAATAAGTCCAATTATTTATTTACAAATGAAGAGCTAAAAGCATTTGAGAAAGAAAGCAGAGAAAAGATATACAGATTTGCTATATGGCGAGACCCAATACATCGGATCGAGTCATCATACAAACTGTTCTGCATGGAGCGCGAACTGAGATATTACTTTATATATCTGGATATCAATAAAGACATTCCATTTGAGCGCTTCATAGAATTTATACGATTTGAATTGGGCAAAGAGAATCCTCTTTTTATAGATGAACACATAAGAAAACAGGTAGACTACTTAAAAGAAAATGAGGTAGATGAAATAGTTCATATTAATGACCTGTTTCCATTTTTAAGGTCAAAAGGTATTTCTTTTATTGAAGAAAAATCCAATAAAACCAAGGCCAATTTTCAATTAGAAAATGAGGCCTTTATTAATGATATCAAAGCACTGTATAAGGACGATTATAAAATAGAAATAACTTGGAAAGGTTAAAAAAAGGGATCAATCCATATCATGACATAAGTAATATTTTAACCTTAAAGCAGTTTAAGACAGAGCAAGGCGTACTTATATTTTCGGAGCCCAGAAGTGGTAGTACGTGGTTAATGGAAATATTGGGGAAAATGATTGGCGATGCGGTTGTAAATTGGGAGCCATTTCATCCAGGGCGTGGTGTTGTCCCTAAATATTTAGAGTGGAGTTTTAGACCTCATTTTAAAGATAAAAATGAATTCGAGCAGCATTATGAACTTATAAATAAAATTTTAAGCTTATCTGTTTTTACACCTTGGACAACCCAAAAGATAGATCCCCTAAAAGCCGCTAAAGCTAATTTGGTCATCACTAAATTTGTGAGGGCCAATTTAATTTTGCCATGGATTACTGACCGTTTTAATTTAAAATATAAGCCCATTTATCTTGTAAGACACCCCATCAGTACATGTTTATCACAGTTAAAAACATTTAAAAACCTAAAATTAGCTTTTAATAGACCTACACTGATTAACCATGAGATATTCAATGAACATATTGAATTTTTAAAAAAATTAGAAACAGAGCTAGAGTATAGGATTGCTCTGTGGTGTATTATACATAATAAAGTAATTGAAGGTAAGGTGAATTTAAAAAATATAAGCTTGGTTTACTATGAAGATCTTTTGAAGAATCCAAGAACTGAAATTAATAAACTAATCGAAAACTCTGGATTAGACAAATTAATTACTTCAAATATTGATATGGTAAACTTTAAGCTTCCCAGTTCTACGGTTTATATGAATGATTTAGAGGCAAACGTTTCTAAACAGATAAACAAACACTTAGAATTTATAGACAAGGAAACCAAAGAACGAATACAGGGTGTGTTAGACTATTTTTCCATTAATATATACAACGCATATTCTCCAAATCCAATTAAGCATGGTTCATAAATTAACACAATTTTTACTGATCAATGCTGAAACATTTGAATCCAATGGTGTGAAGGGAAAACTTCCATTGGTATACTTTTTTTTCAAGTACGCGCACGTATACTCAAAGGAGCATTATTCTGAGTTTGCCTTTGAGATTTTAGAAGATATATTAGTGCATGAACTTTTCATTATAGAAAATGGTAGTAAAGAAGAGTGTACTGAAATTACTGGCATAGGTTGGGTCTTGATTCAATTTATTTACAATGGATATTTTGAATCAGATGACTTGGACGATATATTGTCCATTATGGACAAAGCTATTTTTAGGGAAGTAGAACGGCTTTCCAGAACAGACTTTGAAGTAAACTTCTTGGTTCAATTAATAAGTTCGGGACTGTACCTGAAGTCTAGAACAGATTTATTAAAAAATGATGAAACAAAGTTTTTAGAGGCTAAAGAACACCTACTTATTTCATTTTTTGAACTTAGCTTGAATTTGCCTAACATTCCAAAGGAAAAAATAGAATTATATGGATTGTGCCTCTCATTTTTAAAGGATTCGTTTAATCATGAAATGGTTTCCCATTTTTGTAAAGAGGGCATAAAAAAACTAAACGAACTAAATTCTAAAAAGCATAATGATCTAATAGTTAGGAATTATGAAACTCTATTAGAAGATAAAAGGTTTGAAGCTGTTTTGGCTTATAATTTATTTTTTCCAGAAACTATTAAGAAAAACAAGGCAGACTTAATAAAAAGTATAGAGAATTACGTGGATAAGTTGATGGAGGACCTTTATAAAAACAATGACCAAAAACAAAAATCCATACTACAACAATTACTGATTTGTGCAATTACCATGATTAATAATTTTAACAATATCAAAACAAATTCCCTTGAGTTTTATATGATAGGGCTTTTAATAAACTCAATAGCAGATGAATAAATTTCCATACGACTTAAAAAACACCTCTTTCTTAATATATGTCCGCATAGATTCAGAGGATAGATTGGTTAATTTGGAACTTGTGGTGAAGCATATAACAAAATATTTTAATACGACAATTAATTTGTTAGAAGTAGATTCATCACCAAAAATATCAACCTCTTTTATAAAAAAACACGGAATTGAATATGAGTTTTTTGAAGATGACAATGAAGTATTCTATACAACAAAGTATCGAAATTATTTAATACGCAAATGTAAGGCACCTTATTTTTTCATTTGTGATACGGATGTTATTGCAGCTCCCGAAGCTTTATTGCAAAGTATAGCCTACCTAACCAATATTTCAAATAATAATGTATTGGTATACCCCTATAATGGAGATTGTTATAACGTATCCAAACAATATAGGGATGAATATGCTCTAACCAATGATTATGATTTTCTAAAAGAAAACGAAAAAGAGCATATGCTTTGGTTCAAATACTCAACAGGTGGTGTTTTTGGAGGAAAAACAAAAACATTTTTAAAAGATGGGATAGATAACGAAAATATATATGGTTGGGGACCAGATGACAAAGAACGGTATTATAGATTGAAAAGAAAAGGATTTACAATTAAGAGAATGGAATATACCTTGTATCATTTATACCACCAAAGAAATAATAATTCTAGACCTTATGATGAGAAACTCAAAAATAGAAATCAAATAGAATATTTAAAGCTATTTTCTTCAAACTTTTAAATTATGCAAAAGAGAAGAATCTTCATTGTAAATCAAACTGATGACTCTCATCGGTATGGGGTCGGTAAGTATATCAATGAAATTATAGCCGAGGCTAAACTAAAAAAAAACGATTTCGAACTAATTTCTATTGAAATAGGAGTTCCAGATATCCTTAGCACGATAAGAACTGAAAAGGATAATATTTCCTATTTGCAAATACCCTGTCCTGTTTCATATAAAGGAACCATTAAAAATTTACCTTATAAATACTCTAGAGCTATATTTATAATATTGCAAGAACTTTACCTGTTTACTGAAACGGATACGTTTCATTTTAATAGTAATATGCAGCATTTTTTACTAACCTTAATCAAGGAGCATACAAGTACTAAAATAATTTATACCATTCATGTATCGTTATGGAAGGTTCTCTACAATAATGATTTCAACAAATTTATTTCGGAATTTAATGACTTAGATAATGATTCCTTTTTTTCAAAAAACATAAAGGCTGAAATAAAAAACTGTGAGCTTTCCGATAGGATTATCTGTTTATCTGAAAGTATGAAAAGAGATGTTTTAGAAATTTATAAAATACCTTGCCAAAAAGTCTTTAAAATTTCTAATGGGATAAAGGAGCAAAAATTCATTAAAGAGGATTTCGATAAAATAAACGAAATTAAGGATAGCCTTAAAATTAACAAAGAAGATTTTGTCTTTCTATACGTAGGTAGACTGATCGCTCAGAAAGGTATTATTCATCTTTTAAACACCTTTAAAGTAATTCTTGATAAGGGATATAAAAATGTAAAAATAATTATAGTTGGTGACGGTCCTATGAAAAATAGTCTTGTTAAAGAATATAAAAGCCTGAAACAAAATATAGTCTTTACAGGATATTTACCTGCTAAATTGGTCAAATTGTATTACAAACTCGCAGATACTTTAATATTTCCTTCTTTAAATGAACAAAGCAGTTATGTAATGTTAGAAGCCATGTCTTACAAGTTACCTATGATTGTCTCTAATACCGATATCTTCGAAATGTTAGAAGATAAATATTCCTGTTTAAAAATTGATTTGACCGAGAAAACTGAATTAGATATTGACTCAATGGAGCAAAAAATGAAAGCCATGGTACATGACGAAGAATTAAGAACTAGAATTGCGGAAAGTGCATACAGTTTATATGTTCAAAATTGTTCATCTGAAGCAATGTTTAATAGCACCTATTCTGCGATATAATAATATTTAGTTAAAATTGTCTTTTTAAATTATTCATGGGTAAGGTTTATATTGACACCTCCTTTTATCAAAACGGACTACAATAGAATCCGAGTCATATTTCGATCCCTCCTGAACCAAGACTCTTTTCAATACCCCTTTTGAGCTTCATAAATGCCTTGAACGCCAATTGCGCTTGATTGGTGGGTATGCTTGGAATATGCATTCCTGATTTATGTAACAGCTTAAAAGCCGCCTGTTTTTCTGTTGCGGGAAGCCCTGCCATAACAGCAAAGAATTTCTTGGGGTCTTTTGCGTAAAGGTTTTTGCCTTGATAGCTCTCCACAAAATTCCTATTGTACTCAAAGGTTTTGTCGAAGGTCTTTTCCGCGGCTTTAAAGAATTTGTCCCTGTCAAAACCACGTTTTACATCCTTTCCGTTCAGTTCTGTTTCTGATGCCCTGTACTTGGATCCTGGGGAAAGGCTGTAGGAGTTAGTCATATCCCTTCTACTAACAATAATATGGATATGGGTCTGATACCCCTCCTTTTTCATGCCGTTTACTATACGCTTGCCGTTCTGTCTATGCGGGGCTTCTCTTTCCAGTTTTGCTATCCTTAGTTTTAACCTGTCTAAATTTCCTTTTTCCTCGCCCCGTTCTATTTGCCGTATCTCTTTTTTTAGTCCCATAATCTTGTTGGCATAGGCTTGGTTTTCCTGTATTTTTTTGTCCGTTTCTTTATAATATCGCTCATGTTCAATCTTGGCATAGTACTTTATATCATCTACGGTCTTTTTAGGCGCCCTGTTAAAGGAATCAGCATAGGCTTTCATTAGCTCCCGGGTATATTCACGTAATTTTTCGGGGTCGTTGCCTATGTGCTTTAATTCCCTTTGGTCGGGGCTAACCACGATGGAATAGAATTTGGGATCGACCTTTCTAAGCTTGGCAGTGTTCCCGTCAATGTCCCGTATCACCTGTTCGACCTCTACATTGTTTTCATATTGGTTAAAAAAATATTCTTGTTCTTCTGCCCTCTTGCCCTCGTTTTCCTTTTCCAGGTAATTGGCAAAATTGCCTACGCTTCCCTTAAAGCCCCCTCCCTGATATTGTGCGGATATGGCGATGTACATAATTTATAGATTTTTTATTGTTCTTTTGAATTTTTCAATTTCCCCCTCGGTAAGTTCCAGACGCAAATAGTTTTTTCCGAAGCTGCTCTTTACAAGCTTGACCTTATCCAGCACATAACTAAAATCCTTTGTTAACGAACTCATTTTGTCCTCCAAACGCTCATAACGGATTTTGGGTACCGTGACCTCAATTTGTTCTTCCTGTTCCAGTCTTTGACTCTTAAATCGTTCGGTCCATATTTCTATCTCGTCATCATCCTCCGTTTTTTCTTCAAAGAGTGACAACAGCATGGCATTGGTAGGCTTGGTCTGATTCTTTTCTATGTCTTTGATAATGGCTATCATGGCCTCGGTACGTTTTCGGTTCTTCAGGATTTCCTGCACGATGCTCTTTCCAAACCGGTCATCGGGTAAAAACCCATGCCACTCAAAAAAGTCCATAATCATATCCAAAGTGGTTGAATAGCTATTACTGACCTTCCTTGAAAACCCCTTGAACCTTTTGACAGTATCATGGTGAAAATTGATGCTCAAAAATCGGCGTTTCATATGTTTTATTATCGGTTTTTTCCTTGATTATGTTAATGCGCCTCAGTGTTTATGGACGTTTCCAAGGGCATTAACATAATTTTGGAGTTTGTCCTAAGGAACAAATATGATTTTAAACAATTTAAATTATTGATTTTCAGTTATTTAACAAAATATAAAATAACGCAATGTCGCTTTAGCGCATTGCCCTCTTGCTTTACGTATCTCGCCATGCTTTTTGGCATGACGACATCCTCCAACAACTGATTCTTCCATCAGCTACCCATATAAACAACCTGCTTTATAAACTTATCTATTTAATCAATGAAATTCAAACGCAGATTGATTCCAAATACCCCATTTTGAAGCCAAATTTTATGATTTGGGTGTGTAGGTTGAATTTGGACGTCAAGTTTTTGGTTTTTTCCTGTTCAATATCAACTGTTCAGACCATAAAAAAACCTATTCTTATCGAATAGGCTTTCTTGTTTGGATGGAATGTACGTTACAGTTCAAACTGGACGATTTCCTGCTCGATCTCTCCTTTTCTGTCTTCCAGGGTCGACTGCAAATGGGTCGTTACCAACTTGATAAGGTTCGAATTGGTGGTCTTGAACTCCAGATTGTGCGAATCCCTGATGTAAAAGGATGCTGAATCTCCTTGGTTATAGTTGAACTTCGTTAGCTCACTTAGTGTCTGAACCAAACGCTCACGTTGGGTAGCCAGTCCCCTAAGTTTCTCGAACCTTTGGATGCGGTCTGCCAAATCAATGGTCGCCTTGCTCACAAGTGGGTGTTTTGCCTGTTGTACATCCTGTCCGTTGGACTCTTTGGCTAGTTGCTCCTTGACATCCTTTTTGGTGATTGCTACTGCTGTTTTTGTTGCTCTACCGTTTGCTTTTGTTTTTGTTTCCATGTTTTTAAAATTTTTATGTTAAACAATATTTGAGCACCGCACAAACGGAAGGCAAAATTTTGTCTCAAATTTTCAAGTGAAAAATTGGGGGAACCCCTGGGGGTGCCGATTTTTTGCGCCGATAAATTTGAACGCAAATATTTTGCGACGTTTCCCTTTCGAAAAATATTGGATGGATATTAGGCCTTCTTCTGGACTAAAATGGTTTGAACAAGCATATGGATTGACTGGATGTTGTTCCCAAGTCCTACTCTGGCGAACTTAAGATCAAAATGCTTTTTTGCATTTTGAGCTTGTGTTCAAGGTTTTTATAATGAAGCGCTTTTCCCGAAATGCAGTATAACGAAATGTAGGGAAATGCACTTCAATGGGGCTTTTTTCTGTTTACCTCAATTTAAAATTCCCTTTCAATACACTCCCGTTACTTTGTGAGGAGCATATTGAAAGAGAATCTTTTTTAGCCGAAAAATAAGATCGTTGTTTATGCGCTTTTGTTTTCCTCTTTTTGCCTAAACCGTTCCAATAGGTTATGGATATCTTCGCTAATTTTCGTTTCTACCACTCTGGCATAGATCTGTGTAGTGGACAATTTGCTATGTCCCAAAAGCTTAGAGACCGTCTCTATCGGTACGCCATTGGACAGCATCACCGTCGTGGCAAAGGTATGTCTGGCCACGTGGAAGGTCAGGTGCTTTTTTATACCACAGGCATTGGCTATTTCTTTTAGGTAGGCATTGGTCTTTTGGTTGGAACTTATCGGCAGCAGATAATCCCCTACTCCTGTTTTTTCTTGGGCTACCCTGTACTTCTCCAGTATTGCCCAGGCCTTGGGAAGTATCGGTACCTTTACCTGTTCGTCCGTTTTCTCCCGTTTGGTATATATCCAATGGTTATTGTCAATGCCCTTAACAATATGGCTCTGTGTAATTTCCTTGACGTCCACATAGGAAAGCCCTGTGTAACAGGAAAATACAAAGCAGTCCTTTATCCTTTGCAACCGCTCAATGGTGAAATCCGTTTCCTCAATAAGTGCCAGTTCCCTTTCATTTAGGTATTGCCTATCATATTTATTATATTTCAACTGGAATTGGTTGAACGGGTTTTTCTGCATCCATTCTAGTTTTATGGCAAGGTTTATCATTTTTTTGAATCGCTCCAAATGTTTCATCACGCCATTGTTGGTAAGCACCAATTGCTTTTTCTTGTCTTTATAGGTCCTCAGGTAGTGCTCAAAGTCCGTGATGAACCTATAGTTCAACTGTTTTAGGTAAATGTCCTTTAAACGCCATTTTTTTAACAGGAACTTTTGCAGGTAACGTTCGGTGGTATAATAGTTTTTCATCGTTCCCGGTTTTAGGACGTGTACCATATTGCCGTTATGGTAGGCGATCAGTTCCCTTAGGGTCTTGCTATTATCGTCCTCACCCAGATATCTGGACTTGATGGCCTCGGATGTGATTACCCTGTCCTCTTCTATCAGCTCTTTATGGCTCTGGAGCAGTTTGTTGTATACGCCATCCAAATAAGCATTAAGTATCTTAATGGGTTCTGTACTTCCCCTGCCCCTACCTTTGGTATTGTCCCATTGGCTGGATTGGACGTTCCGCTTTAGGCTCATCTCCGAGCGCTTGCCCTTTACCGTAATGCGTACGTAAATGGACAGTTCGTTAATTTTACTTCTGGATTTTCGGGTAAAGAAAATAACCGTGAAGGTGCTTTTTGTTTTCATGTTTCTTTGACTTTTTGTTGAACATTGATTTTGTTACGAAAGTCAAATCATACCCTAAAAAGTTCTTTAAAGATAGTGTTTTTTTTAACGGTCTATTGCACACCGAATTGCACACCTTTTTATTGAGAATAGATGCTTTTATTTGATATCAAATAAAATGCATAAAAACAAAAAACACTGATAATCATACAATTAACAGTGTTTTATCTCTAGCTGATACTAGGTTCGTCGGGGTGGCAGGATTCGAACCTGCGACCTCCTGCTCCCAAAGCAGGCGCGATGACCGGGCTACGCTACACCCCGATAGTATTGTCTATACTATTTGCGGAGAGACCGGGATTCGAACCCGGGCAACACTTACGCGTTGACAGATTAGCAATCTGCTCCATTACCACTCTGGCACCTCTCCTATTCTTTATAAGAACGCTGCAATAAATTTGCGGTTGCAAATGTAGGCTAAAGGAACGTACAACGCAACTATTTTTTTTAGTTTTTTATAAAATTTATTCAGGGTATTCAATCCTTAAATGGTAAATGTTTGCAAGCTTGTGCTTTAGAACTTTTTTGATGGACTGAATTTCTTTAAAAGTTATGTTTGCATTTAAAAACTGGCCTTCTTCTATTTGCTTGTTTATAATATTTTCAACAAAGGCATCTATTTTTGTTGATGTTGGTTCTTTTAAGCTCTTTGATGCTGCTTCAATACTATCGCACATCATCAAAATGGCTGTTTCTTTACTAAATGGCCGAGGTCCTGGGTAGCAAAAATCGGATGTATCTACCTCTTCGAAATCCTCTTTTTCCTTCATATAAAAATAATAAACGACACTCGTACCATGATGCGTTCTTATAAAATCAATTACGCGATCGGGAAGTTTATTTTTTCTGGCTATTTCAATACCATCTATAACATGATCTATAATTATTCGTGCACTTTCCTTTGAGGACAGTTCATCATGTGGGTTAATACCCGTTGATTGATTTTCGGTAAAGTAAGTTGGATTCTTCATTTTCCCAATATCATGATACAGGGCTCCAACCCTAACTAGCATGGCATTTGCGCCTATTTCACTTGCCGATGCTTCCGCTAAATTTGCAACATTCAATGAATGGTGAAACGTTCCTGGTGCTTTATTTGACAACTCTTTTAACAATTTTGAATTTGTGTCTGATAACTCTAACAGTGATACATCAGAAACCAATCCAAATAACTTTTCATAAGCATATATTAAAGGTTGCACAAATAAAGTAGCTAGGCCACATAAAATAAACCAAATAAACGTTTCCAATTTAATTGTTTCAACGCTTCCCTCATGAATAACAAAAAACGCAAAATATGCTACAATATAAATCAAGGTGATTTGCCCTACGGAAATAAATAAATTTGCTCTTTTATAGAGCTCAGATACCGTTAATATGGTAACGATACCTGCCGTAATCTGAAGAAACATGTACTCATAGCTATTTGGAACTATCGACCCTAATAGTAATACTGTAATAACATGGGAAAACAGACCTAAACGTGCATCAAAAAAGGCTTTAAATACCAAAGGCAAAATACAAATAGGCACCACATATATGTATTTTGAATTATAATTAACAACCAAGGTCGTAATGAATACCATTAAAAATATATTGAAAAAAATAAAAGTTACCTTAGTATTATTCTCGAAAACTTTTGTACGGTACTTTCTTAAGAACAGTAATAACATTAAAAGTGCCAAAGCTACCAATAGGGTATAAGCAAATAGAATCCAGTAATAATTGGACTTGGTCCATATTTGTGATTCATATTCCGATTGTAGGGATTTTAATATTTGAAACTTATCGCCTTCAACCACTTCTCCCTTAGATACGATTAACGTTTCTCTTTCTATACTACCTCTGGCATAGGCAATTTTATCAAGTTCTTCTTGTAAAACTTTATCTGTAAACGATTTATCAAAAGTCAAGTTAGGTTCAATAAGGTCAAAAAACAACGAAATAAATGCTGTCTTATATTGCGTTAGGTTATGCTCTATCAACACCTTGTCTATTATCTTAGTAATGTCGTTTTGCCCAACTAGGTTAACAAATAGTGTGTTTTGCTTTTCAACTCTTTCATCTAATATCGTTACAGGTCTTTCGTCCGAAAAATTATAACTTTCGCTTAGCACCCCAAAAGCATATAAATCCGAAATAATTTTTTTTCCAGCATTAAACAACGTATCCAATAATGGTTTAGGCTCTGTTTCCGAAAAAATCCTTGTAAAAGCATTGGGATACAAATTCCTGACTTTAGTCCTTACAGTATTATCAACATTAAAGAACAAAACTGCATTTTCCGTAATACTTTGCTTTTCGGAGCTGATCTCCTCATCCGATTTTTTTATAGCAAAATCAAATGGAGCATATAGGTTTTCTGATTGCCAAGGTTTGCCCCGTTCAAAATCATATCTGAATTTTCCACTTTTTGGAAACAAATACACTATCAAAAAGGTTGTACACACAAATAATAAACCCTTATAAATCAAGGCATGGTTTCTGTATAGTTTATTTATAAGGTTGTTCATATAAACTTTAAATATTTATTATTTTGTTTAAAAACAGAAGTCTTCATTTCTTTTTGCATTTTTGGCTATAAAACTTTTATGCAAAAAATATTAGGTTTTCAAATGTAGTAAATTCTAAGCTTTCTAAGATTTTTATAATCTACCAATCATTCTTGTATCTACTGAAAAATGATTATTTTCGTTGCTAGTAATTTAATCACTTAAAAATGAACAAGGAAGTCGTCATTGTTTCTGCTGCAAGAACACCAATAGGTAGTTTTTTAGGTGCTTTGTCAACAATTTCAGCTCCAAAACTAGGTGCTTTTGCAATAAAAGGAGCTTTAGATAAAATAAATTTAGACCCCACTCTTGTTGATGAAGTCTTAATGGGTAATGTGGTTCAGGCAGGCACAGGACAAGCTCCGGCAAGACAGGCTGCCATATATGCTGGCATACCTAATACAGTACCTTGTACAACAGTAAACAAGGTATGTGCATCTGGCATGAAGGCGGTTATGCAGGCTGCTCAATCCATAGCATTGGGAGATGCAGATATTGTGGTGGCCGGAGGCATGGAGAACATGAGCTTAATTCCACATTATCTATACTCTAGATTGGGCACAAAATTTGGACCAACTTCGTTAATTGACGGCTTACAAAAAGATGGTTTGGTAGATGCCTACGATCAAAATGCCATGGGTGTTTGTGCTGATGCTTGTGCTAATGAGTATGCTTTTACAAGAGAAGACCAAGATGCATTTGCCATACAATCTTACAAACGATCTGCTGAGGCATGGGAAACAGGTAAATTTGACAATGAGGTAGTTCCTGTAGAAGTACCACAACGCCGAGGAGAGTCCATAATAGTTTCTAGAGACGAAGAGTTTACCAATGTTAAAATCGATAAGATTCCTCAATTACGCCCTGCCTTTACCAAGGACGGAACCGTAACGGCTGCTAATGCATCAACAATAAATGATGGTGCTGGAGCCATGATTTTAATGAGTAAACGTAAAGCCGATGAATTAGGATTGGTTAGTTTAGCCACCATTAAAAGTTATGCTGATGCAGCACAAGAACCTAAATGGTTTACAACCGCTCCTGCAAAAGCTTTACCCAAAGCTTTGAGTAAGGCTGGTATTTCAATAAACGAAGTTGACTATTTTGAATTTAATGAAGCCTTTGCTGTTGTTGGACTTGCCAACATGAAGCTTCTCG
This sequence comes from Snuella lapsa, assembly GCF_039539345.1. Taxonomy (NCBI): domain Bacteria; kingdom Pseudomonadati; phylum Bacteroidota; class Flavobacteriia; order Flavobacteriales; family Flavobacteriaceae; genus Snuella; species Snuella lapsa. Next base: position 16,515 of record NZ_BAABCY010000052.1, read on the forward strand.
AGCTTGATAATGCACGCGTAAATGTAAATGGAGGAGCCGTGTCTTTAGGACATCCTTTAGGGTGTTCTGGAGTTAGAATTATAATCACATTACTTAATGTTTTAGAACAAAATGATGCTAAAATAGGAGCTGCCGCAATTTGTAACGGCGGTGGTGGTGCTTCAGCAATTGTTTTAGAACGAAATTAAGCCTATTTAATGCAATACGGAATTTGTAGTTTAAGCGTTGTTCCCTTAAGAAATGAACCAATGGACAGTAGTGAACTTGTATCTCAAGTACTCTATGGTGACTATTTTAAAGTATTGGAACAACGCAAAAATTGGAGTAAAATTAGACTAGCTTTTGATAATTATGAAGGGTGGATTGACAACAAGCAATATATAGAGATTACAGAAGTACAATATAAACATTTACACAAGAGTACTCCTAAATTATCTATAGATTTAGTGGAATTCGTTCAGGATACAAATGATCAGCTACACCCAATTTTATTAGGATCTTCCTTAAATGGCCTGTCCGTTTTAAAACATTCCCACGATGGCAACATTATAGAAGGAAAGAGTGCTAAAGAAAACCTAATCCGCACCGCCTTTTTATATTTAAACACACCCTATTTGTGGGGAGGGAAAACACCTTTTGGCATAGATTGCTCGGGGTTTACCCAAATGGTATACAAACTTAACGGATACAAACTTTTAAGAGATGCTTCCCAACAGGCAACTCAAGGCGAACCATTAAGTTTTATTGAAGAAAGTGAACCTGGTGACCTTGCTTTTTTTGACAACAATGAAGGTCTAATTACGCATGTGGGAATTATAATGAAAGACAATTATATTATCCATGCTCATGGGAAAGTAAGAATTGACAGGTTAGATCATTCTGGAATATACAATGTCGATAAAAGAACGCACACGCATAAGCTACGTGTCATCAAAAAAATTGTATAAAAAAAGCCGCAATTTTATGCGGCTTTTTTTTACTTGTTTCGTTTACTAGTTTCCTGCTTCAATAGCATCAACTTTATCTTTAAGAGCTTTGTATTTAGCCGTCTCCCCTAAAATACTATAAATATTCATTAGGGTTTGCGCTGCATTTAGATTGTTAGCGTCTATCTCTAAAGCTTTTTGCAAGTAAGGCACAGATTCTTTGTAAATAGATTGGCGTTCTTCTCGTAATTCATCATAACGCTTATCGTCTTCTTTTGAACTTCCCAAACCATTCATTTCTTCAATGATTGGTTTTTCTTTAGCCAAGATCATAGCAGACAAATTAATATATGCATTTACATAAGATGGATCTAACTCGATAGCCTTATTGTAATATTTTTTTGCTGCTTCCATATCCTCAGACTCTGCCGATATAACACCTAAATTGTACTGTAATTCAGCATTTCCAGGATCCATTTCTGTAGCTTTCTCCAATAACCTTTTGAATTCTTCTTTATTACCCATTTTAAAATGGACATTCGCTTCTGAAAGTAATAAATTTACATCTTCTGGATTTTCTTGTCTAGCATCTTTCATTGCTGCAAGTGCTTTTTCATCATTTCCTTCACTTACATAAATAAGTGCTATGTTCTTAACTATTTCAGCTTTCTTCGAATCTGTCAAACGCTCTCCTGGGCTAATGTGACTACCAGATTTCACATAAATATCACGAGTATTCTTGTCTAAAATCTCTTCTTTATTCGTCTCTTTATTTATAGCAAAATATTGCTTTTCAATACCAGTATATCCTAAATCTTTAAGTTCTTCATAAAGTTTTAAGGCTCTGTCGTATTCTTGAACATTCACAGCTGTAGCTGCTGCATAATAAAGAAAAGTAGTGTCTTTCGTAGATGCTCTATAAGCGTACTCGAAGTACTTGGAAGAAGTAGAGAAATCTTTTTTCTCATAGGCTTCATTTCCTTTGTTAATAAGGCTATTAACCATATTTTGTCTCAATTCAGCTACTTCATCTTTATAAGAACCAGTAACTTTATCTAGACTTTCTAAAGCTTTTGTTATATCTTGATTGGATCCTGATCCATTGGCATATAACGCTTGCCCAACAACATAATAATACTTGCTTTTACTTTTCTCATCCATTGAGGACAACATAGCTTCAGCTTGTTTTAATGCCGCCTTTGCTTCTGAATAATTATTGTTTTTAATAGCTTTTTCGGCTGCTTTCAATTCTTTCTTTTGTGCAAATGAAAGGGCACTAATTGAAAATGCTAAAGCTACAATTGTTTGTTTTTTCATTTTATAAAATATTTAATTGTCTGTATTGTTTTCGTTTACGGTATTATCAAGAGTTGTGCCACTATCTGTACTTTCACTAGCTCCCGACACTTCATTAGCATCTTCGCCATCAACTTCATCTTCATCGTGCATAACTTTGGCAACAGCAGCAATGGAGTCTTTATTTTTAAGGTTAATTAGCTTTACACCTTGGGTTGCTCTACCCATAACCCTTAAATCTTTGACTTCCAATCTAATTGCTATTCCAGATTTGTTGATAATCATTAGATCATCATTATCAGTTACCGTTTTTATGGCCACTAAATTACCTGTTTTTTCTGTAATAGAAATGGTTTTAACTCCTTTTCCTCCTCTATTTGTTATTCTATATACTGGCTCACCATCTTCTGGGTCATCAATATAGGTGCGTTTACCATAACCATTTTCTGAAACAACAAGAACAGATTCCTCTTGAGGATTTTCAACTGTTATCATACCAATAACTTCATCGGTATCATTAGCCAAGGTTATACCCCTTACCCCAGAGGCACCACGTCCCATGGGTCTGGTTTTTGCTTCTTCAAAGCGGATGGCTTTACCTGATTTAAGTGCTAGCATAACCTGACTTTCACCTGTTGTTAACCTAGCTTCTAATAGTTCGTCATCATTTTTTATTGTTATGGCGTTTATACCATTAGTTCTAGGTCTAGAATATTGCTCTAAAGATGTCTTTTTAACCTGACCGTTCTTTGTGGCCATAATTACATAATGGCTATTGATATAGTCTTCATCCTTTAAATCTTGCGTACAAATGAATGCTTTAACAGCATCGTCTTGTTCAATATTTATTAAGTTTTGGATGGCGCGTCCTTTGGATGATTTACTGCCTTCAGGAATTTCATAAACACGCATCCAGAAACATTTTCCTTTTTGGGTAAAGAACAGCATATACTGGTGGTTGGTACCTACAAACAGATGTTCTAAGAAATCCTCGTTTCGGGTAGTTGAGGCTTTTTGTCCTACACCTCCTCTATTTTGTGTTTTGTATTCTGAAAGTGATGTGCGCTTGATATAACCAGCATGCGAAATCGTGATAACTACTTTTTCATCAGGGATCATATCCTCTATACTTAAATCACCTCCAGCATATTCGATAATAGAACGGCGCTCATCACCATATTTATGCTTTACTTCTTCCAACTCCTCCTTAATGATATTCATACGACGTTCTTTCTTGTCCAAGATATCTTTAAGGTCGACAATTGTTTTCATTAGCTCTTCATATTCCGAGCGCAACTTATCTTGCTCTAAGCCTGTAAGCTGACGTAATCGCATTTCAACAATAGCCCTTGCCTGAATCTCTGTAAGTTCGAAACGCTTTATTAAGCTTTCGCGCGCCTCATCAGCATTAGAAGATGCTCTTATGATTGCGATTACTTCATCTATATTATCAGAAGCAATAATAAGTCCTTCCAAAATATGAGCACGCTCTTCTGCTTTTCTTAGTTCGTAAGTTGTACGTCTTACAACTACATCATGTCTATGCTCAACAAAATAGTGGATTAATTCCTTTAGGTTTAACAGTCGCGGACGTCCATCAACTAAAGCGATATTGTTAACGCTAAACGACGATTGTAATGCTGTATACTTATATAACTTATTCAAAACAATATTCGGAATAGCGTCACGCTTTAAAACATAAACGATGCGCATACCATTTCTGTCAGATTCGTCACGAATGGTTGCTATACCGTCCATCTTTTTTTCATTTACCAAATCGGCAGTCTTTTTAATCATGTCTGCCTTATTGACCTGATAAGGGATTTCTGTAACAACAATACACTCACGGCCGTTAACCTCTTCTATATTTGCTTTTGCTCTAATTATTATCCGTCCCCTTCCTGTATGAAAAGCTTCTTTTACTCCGTCATATCCATAAATTGTTCCTCCTGTTGGAAAATCGGGAGCCTTGATATGCTTCATCAATTCATCAACTTCAATACCGTTGTCATTAATATAGGCTATGGTGCCATCAACCACTTCAGATATATTATGAGGGGGCATATTCGTTGCCATTCCCACAGCAATTCCTGAAGCTCCGTTAACCAAAAGACCAGGTATACGGGTTGGTAAAACAGTAGGTTCTTTTAAAGTATCATCAAAATTTAATTTATGGTCTACGGTTTCTTTATCGATATCTGCCAACATGTCCTCAGATATCTTTCTCATTCGAGCCTCTGTATAACGCATTGCAGCAGGACTATCACCATCTACAGATCCAAAGTTTCCTTGACCATCAACTAACATATATCGCAAGCTCCATTCCTGCGCCATACGAACCATCGTATCATAAACCGAAGTATCACCATGCGGGTGATATTTACCTAAAACTTCCCCAACTATTCTTGCTGATTTTTTATATGCTGAATTGGCTCTAACTCCAAGTTCATGCATACCGTAAAGAACCCGCCTATGAACTGGTTTTAAACCATCTCTTACATCGGGTAACGCACGTGACACAATGACCGACATCGAATAATCAATGTAAGCCGATTTCATCTCGTCTTCAATATTAATAGGGATAAGTTTTTCTCCTTCTGCCATATAAAATATTATTAAGTTTTTATAAGTATTTCAAAACGTGCTAATATAACAATTTCGTCAGTCCTAGCTTATGTTTTATCATTACTTTTTTAATATTTTTTATTAACAATATGGCCTCCATTTTTGGTTAATAAGTATAGAACATAAAATTTTGAATTTATAAAGTTTTTTTCGTCAATTAGCAACTTTCATATTATTTAAGGTATAGTTTTTGCCTTTAGCAAAATGTTTTAGTATTTTTAATGCAGAAAGGAACTATTATGGACGATAATTTTTCACCCAGGGTAAAAGATGTAATTGCTTACAGTAAAGAAGAGGCACTACGTTTGGGCCATGATTTTATTGGCACAGAACATTTAATGCTTGGCCTGTTACGAGATGGCAATGGAAAAGCGATAAATATTTTAAATGCTCTTGAAATTGATTTGAATCATTTAAGGCGCAAGGTTGAAATATTAAGTCCTGCCAATCCTGACATTTCAACAGCCACTAATCAAAAAAAGAACCTTCACTTGACAAGGCAAGCCGAACGTGCATTAAAGACAACGTTTTTGGAAGCCAAGTTGTTTCAAAGCTCATCAATTAATACTGCACATTTACTATTGTGTATTTTAAGAAATGAGAACGACCCCACTACCAAGCTTTTAAATAAGCTAAAAATAGACTACGATAATGTTAAAGAGCAATTTAAATTTATGATCACAAACGACAACAACTATATAGAACCTAAATCAGAATCTTTTCAAGATGATGATACAAGTCGCGAAGATGATACTTCAAAAGACAACATTTTCAATTCACCAACTGGTAAATCCAACAAAAAATCCAAAACACCTGTTTTAGATAATTTTGGACGTGATTTAACGGCTTTAGCCGAAGAGGGTAAGCTAGACCCCGTTGTTGGAAGAGAAAAGGAAATACAGCGTGTTTCTCAAATATTGAGCAGGCGTAAAAAGAACAACCCGCTTTTAATTGGAGAACCTGGCGTTGGTAAGTCTGCAATAGCTGAAGGTTTGGCCTTACGTATTGTAAAACGTAAAGTTTCACGTATTTTATTTAATAAACGTGTGGTTACTTTAGACCTTGCAAGTCTCGTTGCAGGAACAAAGTATAGAGGTCAGTTTGAAGAGCGCATGAAAGCAGTCATGAACGAACTTGAAAAGAATGATGATGTTATTCTTTTTATTGACGAGATCCATACCATAGTTGGAGCTGGTGGCGCTACCGGGAGCTTAGATGCCTCCAACATGTTTAAACCTGCTCTAGCGAGAGGCGAGATACAATGCATTGGAGCAACAACACTCGATGAATACAGACAGTATATTGAAAAAGACGGGGCTCTTGAGAGACGGTTCCAAAAAGTTATAGTTGAGCCTACTACAGTAGATGAAACCATAGAGATCTTAAATAACATTAAAGCTAAATACGAAGAGCACCATAATGTAGACTATACGCAAGGTGCTATTGAAGCGTGTGTTAAATTGACCAATCGCTACATGACAGAGCGCTTTTTACCAGACAAAGCTATTGATGCGCTTGACGAAGCTGGATCGCGTGTGCACATCACTAATATTGAAGTGCCCAAGCAAATTTTAGAACTGGAAAAACGATTGGAAGAAGTCAAGGAAACCAAAAATTCAGTAGTCAAAAAACAAAAGTACGAAGAAGCTGCTAAATTAAGGGATGATGAAAAACGACTTGAAAAAGAGTTAGCTACTGCCCAAGAAAAATGGGAAGAAGACACTAAGCAACATCGTGAAATTGTTACTGAAGACAATGTTGCCGATGTTGTGTCAATGATGACAGGCATTCCAGTAAATAGAATAGCACAAACCGAAATTAATAAACTAGCACAATTACCCGATCTAATAAAAGGAAAAGTAATAGGGCAAGATGAAGCTGTTGCAAAAGTTGTTAAAGCAATTCAACGTAATCGTGCAGGTCTAAAAGACCCTAACAAGCCCATTGGTTCATTTATATTCTTAGGCCAAACTGGAGTTGGTAAAACACAATTAGCCAAAGTCTTATCCAGAGAATTATTTGATAGTGATGATTCCTTGGTAAGAATAGACATGAGCGAATACATGGAAAAGTTTGCTATTTCCAGATTAATAGGTGCGCCTCCAGGCTACGTAGGCTATGAAGAAGGTGGACAGTTAACGGAAAAAGTTAGACGTAAGCCATATGCTGTTATTTTACTGGACGAAATAGAAAAAGCACATCCAGATGTGTTTAACATGCTCCTTCAAGTACTGGATGATGGGTATTTAACGGACAGCTTAGGTAGAAAAATAGACTTTAGGAATACTATTATCATTATGACTTCCAACATTGGAGCTAGAAAACTTAAAGATTTTGGTACCGGTGTTGGTTTTGGCACTGCGGCTCAAAAAGCCCAAGAAGATGCCAATGCTGTAAAAGTTATAGAAAATGCGCTTAAAAAGTCTTTTGCACCAGAGTTTTTAAACAGAATTGACGATGTTGTCGTTTTCAATCCATTGGAAAAAGAAGATATCAATAAAATAATAGACATAGAATTGGATAAACTTCTATTAAGAATCAATTCTCTTGGTTATACCCTAAAATTAAGTAAAGCTGCTAAAGACTTTATAGCCGATAAGGGTTTTGACAAACAATATGGTGCCCGACCTTTAAAAAGAGCAATTCAAAAGTATATTGAAGATGCACTCGCTGAAGAAATAATTGCTTCGCATATTGAGGAAGGCGATATAATTGCAATAGACCTGGATAAGAAAACACAAGAACTCAATATTAAGGTTGAAAAAGCCGAAAAGCCTACAGAATCTTAATTAGAAACGTTTCAATTAAATCAAAATCCTACATTCTAGATGAACGTAGGATTTTTTTTTGAAAAACTGTAACACCAAATGATTTTGGGCATCTATATTATAACAATTCGTTTTTATTGGTACCAGAAAAACTAAATACGGAACAGCTTATTGAGCTTTGTAAAAACAACAACCAACCTGCTCAGTTAGAAATTTACAATCGCTACTATAAAGCAATGTATAATACTGCTTTTAGAATTGTAAAGGATAGTTTTGAAGCCGAAGATATTATGCAAGATTCTTTTCTAATAGCTTTTACAAAATTAGGAAAGCTAAAAGAAGTAAAAACATTTGGTTCTTGGCTAAAACGCATAGTTATAAATAATAGTATACAATCTCATAATGCACATTCAAAAAATACTGAAGTACCCTTGGATAGCGTATTATACAAAATAAATGAAGAAGACAGTAAAACTCCTTACAACGAAACAGATTACGATTCTTTAAAAGCCCGACAAATATTGAATGTTCTAAGCTCCTTAAAAGAAAACTATAGAATTGCCTTAACCTTAAATTTAATTGAAGGCTACGATTATGAAGAAATAAGTGAAATCATGAATATTTCGTATGCAAACAGTAGAACAACCATTTCAAGGGCAAAACAAAGTCTAAGATTAAAATTGCAAACGCATTTAAGCTATCAAAAATAAAATATCATAACTATAAATAACAATATATGAATGAAGATAATATTGATAAATTGTTTAAAAACTTAGAGAACAACTTTGACATAGAAGTACCTGACAGCAATCATACACACCGCTTTTTAGGTAAATTAAACCAAACACGTTCTACAAACCCTAAACTGGTGTTCAAAATACCTTATTGGAAGCCGCTTTTAGGTGTAGCCGCATCAACAGTACTACTTATTGTATTTACAATAACAAGTACTAAACAAACACCCAATAGTGGCGAATTGGCCGATGTTTCAGCAGAAATGGCGAATACCCAAAATTACTTTACAAGTACCATAATAGAAGAATTTTCTAAAATTCGAAAAGTAGCAACACCAGAGGTTCAAAACATCATAAATGATGCTATGAAACAAATTGAAATTTTAGAAGACGATTATAATAGTTTAAAAAATGATTTGATCAACAGTGATAATGATAGACGCGTTATCCATGCCATGATCAATAATTTCCAAAGTAGAATAGACATTTTGGAAAAAACACTTGAAGAAATTAAGAATGTACAACAATTAAAACATACATCAAATGAAAGCCACATTACAATTTAAGACCGTATTGCTTATTGCTTTTCTCTCCTTTACGGTAAACGCAACAAACAAAACAGATGGTAAATACACCAAAAAGAAAACTATTAACAAAACATACTCTGTAACTCCCAAAGCTAATCTTAACGTGGACAATAGCTACGGTAATGTAGATATTATAACATGGAACGAAAACAAAGTAGTTTTTGAGATTACCATAACTACTACTGGTGATAACGAAGAGAAAGTCCAAGAGCGGTTAGATGATATAAACATTGAATTTGAAGCTACTACTAATAATGTCTCTGCTAAAACAAAATTTGGAAAAAGCAACTCAAAGTCTTGGTGGAACTGGAAATCCAATGGCAAAGTGCATATGAAAGTTGACTACCTAATAAAAATGCCCATTACAAACAATTTGGATTTAAGTAATGACTACGGAACTATTAACCTTGACAAACTAGAGGGAGATGCCACAATAAGTTGTGATTATGGAAAAATAATTACCAAAGAACTACTATCTAACAACAATTCCTTATCCTTCGACTATACCAAAAACTGCTATTTTGAATACATTAACAAGGCTAAAATAAATGCAGATTATAGTGACTTTACCATTTCAAAAGCAAACAATCTTGATATTAATGCAGATTATACCAATGTTAATGTTGAAATAGCCGAGGATATAAACTACAATTGTGACTACGGCAACATAAAAATAGACAATGCAAATAACATCGTTGGTAACGGAGACTATTTAACAACCAACATAGGGAATGTATATAAAAACTTAACCCTTAATGCAGACTACGGCAATATTAAAATAAAAAATATCACTCAAAATGCAAGCAATGTAACCATTAAGTCAGATTATGTCGGCATAAAAATAGGTTACGATCCCAGTTACAATTTCAATTTCAATATTAAGCTAGATTATGGTTCTTTAAAGAATAGCGGTACTTTAGAGTTTTCTGAAAAGAAGGACACTTCTATAAGCAAATATTACAATGGTTATCACGGAGCTAATAACACTTCTAATACTATTACCATCGATTCAAATTACGGCAGTGTTTCACTTACCCAAAATTAATCATCATTCAAAACTGGACTTCCTATATTAGACTGGACACAAAGAAGAGAGAATATGCTTGCTAGTTATTAACTTAGCAAATATG
>NZ_BAABCY010000053.1:0-74694 GCF_039539345.1 Snuella lapsa
TAAGTACTATGGTAAGCTTATCTCGTTACAGGATATACGCGATCTATCTGAGACTACAAGGGTCGGTAGTAGTTTAATGAAACTAAGCGATGCTACAGAGGCTATTGGCTTTAAGAGCATAGGGGTTAAAATTGATTTTAACAAATTAAAGGAAGCTCCTTTGCCCCTCATTGTCCATTGGAACAAAAGACATTTTGTGGTGGTCTATAAAATTAAAAAGGATATGGTCTATGTGTCTGATCCCTCCTGCGGGCTCAGTGCAGGGCTAATACCTTTGCGGCGACCTATTTGAAAATGTAGATAATAAAGCGTTTAGCGTGCATCCACTGAGTAATGAAGTGCAGACCTCATCGGTTAATGATATATTGGTTAACGAATTCGATAAAGACAATACATTGGATGTGTTCATGATTGGGAATTTGTACGGTTCTGAGGTTGAAACACCTCGAAACGATGCAAGTTATGGAATGTTGCTTGTAGGTGAAGGAGATGACGATTACGAGCTTCTTGAAAATTACAAGGTGAATTTATGGGCAGGCGGAGATATAAAAGATGCGGCTTTTATAAATGTTGGAGGTACTAAGGCAATTTTATTGGCAAAGAATAATGATTATTTGCAGCTGATTAAGATTAATTAAGAAGGTATTTCGTTTTGATAAGAATGAGAAGCGACATGCTATTTGGTGTTCTTAACCTATATCGAATACTTGCTATCTTAATTTAAACGCATACAAATACCCCCCGGTACCGTGTGCTTTTTCGTCCGTTATATAGAGGGTATTGTCATCTTTAAAACAGGCGCCTTCTTTTTGAGAGGTGTGGTGGAAAGGTAATTTGGTAACGGAGCCATCAAAAAAATCGGCGTCTTTAAAATTGGTAAATAGCCAAACGGCCGATTCGGTAAGCAGGATCATTTGTTTTCCATCGGATGATATATCGGCAGCAGTGACTTTACAGTCGGTGTCTTGTCCCGTGTTAAAAGAGCCTTTTAAACGAGCTACATATTCGCCTGTTTTAGCGGGTAAACTGTACAAGCTGGTATGTCCGGCATTGCCCTTGGCATGGCTCTTTGTAAAAAGGTATAAACTGTCTTTAAAATGGATCATAGCTTCGCAATCATAAAAGAAGTTTTTGTTTTTTGGAGGGAACTTCTTTTGATCCGGATACCGAAAGCGAATACGCTCCACATCAGTTTTTTGGGCGTTATTCAAGGAGTCACTACGTACAATTAAAATATGCAGGTCTTTTCGTTTATTACTATTATTGCCAAAGTCCCCGATGTAAAGATTGCCTTCAGGATCCGAAGTCAGCTCTTCCCAGTCTTTGTTTTTTGCATTGATCTTAAGTTCTTTTACTATGGTGCCTTTATGATCTGTTCCAAATAATACAGGCGCATTACCACTGTCGTTAAGCATCCAGATCAAGTCCGAACTGGGGGTGGTTTCGGTGCCGGAGACTTCCTTTAAAGTGCCTGATAGGTCAGCAATAATCGTTAGATTGCCAGTGTTACAGGTGGAGTTAAAAAGAAAAATGAATAGGAAAAGGGCTTTGTGCATGCAGACTTTCATAATTTATAGTTTAAATTTACGGATATATTTTTGATTAAATAGTTTTTATGAACAAAGCCTGTTTGGTTATGGGACATCGTGGAGCTAAAGCATATATGGCGGAAAATACGTTGCCATCCATTCAAAAAGCCTTAGATTTTGGGGTTGATGGTATTGAAATAGACGTGCATACTTGTGCCTCTGGAGAATTAGTGGTCTTTCATGATTTTACTTTAGATCGCGTAACCAATGGAATAGGAGAACTTTCTAAATGCACACTTTCAGAATTAAAAAAACTTAAAGTAGATAATCACTATAGCATTCCAACACTTCAAGAAGTTATAGATCTTATCGATAAAAAATGTATACTGAATATTGAGTTAAAGGGGCGTTACACGGCCGAAAAAACATGTGAAGTCATTAAAGATTGTGTTGAGAACAAAGGATGGAATTACAGCGATTTTATTGTGTCCAGTTTTCAGCATCATGAATTAGAGGACGTTTTTCGAATTAATAAAAGCATACCTATAGCTGTTTTAACAAAAGCAAGTGTGGCAGAGGCAATCGAATTTGCTGAAACCATAAGTGCTAAGATTATTCATCCTAATTTTGCGCTACTAACCAAAGAAAATGTGAAACAGGCACAAAGCAAAGGCTATAAAGTAAACACATGGACCGTCAACAACCCCGAAACTATAGTACGTATGAAACGCTATGGTGTTGATGGTATTATTTCCGATACGCCTGATAAAGTATGATAGAAAAAGACGTAATTATTGTTGGAGGTGGTGCAGCTGGCTTTTTTGCAGCGATCAATATAGCTGAACACGACCCGAAGTTAAAAGTTGCTATTCTCGAACGAGGTAAAGAAGGACTTTCCAAGGTGAAAGTTTCCGGAGGCGGGCGTTGTAATGTAACCCATGCAGAGTTTATACCGTCGGAGTTAACCAAAAACTATCCGCGTGGAGAAAAGGAATTATTAGGCCCCTTTCATCAGTTTATGACGGGCGATACCATGGCATGGTTTGAAACCCGGGGCGTTGCATTAAAGATAGAGGAGGATGGTAGGATATTCCCCGAAACAGATTCGTCACAAACCATTATTGATTGCTTTTTAAGGGAAGCTCATAAAAATAACGTTACTATTTTATACAACCATACGCTTAAAGCTATTGATAAAGATCAGGATGATACGTGGCTGTTGGAAACGAACCAGGGGTATTTTAAATCGAAACAGGTTGTAATAGCAACAGGAAGTAGTCCGAAGATGTGGACGCTTATAAAAAGTCTTGGACATAACATAATACCTGCAGTTCCTTCATTGTTTACTTTTAATATTAACGATGCTAGGATTCGAGATATTCCTGGTGTTGTCGTGCCCGATGTGACCGTAACCGTTTTAGGAACTAATTTACATTCCGAAGGTCCATTACTTATTACGCATTGGGGAATGAGTGCTCCTGCGATCTTAAAACTATCAGCTTTTGGAGCATTAGAACTGGCAAAGCGACAGTATAAGTTCCTGATAGAAGTTAACTTTATAAAGAAGCCCTTCGAAGACTGTATAAACACATTAAAAGCATTAAAACAAACTTTGGCTAGAAAAACTGTGCTTAAACAGGCACAGTTTAGTTTACCCAAAAGACTTTGGCAGCAAATGGTTTTGGCTTCTGGTTTGACGGCTGAAATACGCTGGGCAGATGTGAGTAGGCAACACATCGAAGGGTTGGCGACCCAGCTTACACAAGCCAGGTTTCAAGTAGAAGGGAAAAGTACTTTTAAGGAAGAATTCGTTACGGCAGGAGGCGTGGATTTAAGGGAAGTGAATTTTAAAACTTTTGAAAGTAAACTGCATGACCGTTTGTATTTTGCAGGCGAAGTATTGAATGTGGATGCTATTACCGGCGGTTTTAATTTTCAGAATGCCTGGACGGGTGCTTACCTAGCGGCACAAGCAATTCTAAAGAGATGAACACCTATATAGCATTACTAAGAGGAATCAATGTCAGCGGACAAAAGAAAGTGCCTATGGATACACTGCGGGAGGTGCTTTTCAATCTCGGCTTTAAGGAAGTTAAAACCTATATACAAAGTGGAAACGTAGTGTTCCAGTCTTTAGAAACGAACAGAGATACTTTGAAACAGATTATTTTTGATAAGCTTAAAAGCACTTTTGGGTTTGAAGTAGCAGTTTTGATACACAGCGCAAACAGTTTACTAAAAGTTCTAGACCAATGTCCCTTTCAGGAAGAAGAGATGTTAGGCAGTTATTTTACGTTGCTACACGATATACCAAAGGAAGAACTCATAGAGACTATATCCAAAGAGCGTTATCCAGATGAGACCTTTGTAATAAAGGAGCAGTGTGTTTATTTTTATTCAAAAAACGGTTACGGACGTGCCAAGTGTAACAATAATTTTTTTGAACGAAAATTAAAAGTCGTTGCCACCACCAGAAACTATAAAACAATGCAGAAGTTGATTGCAATGTCTTTTGAAAAATAAAAAGCCCATTAGATTTTGTTTACTTTTGCAAAAAAATATTAGCAGTTATACAAAAATGAGGAAGTCTAAAAAGTGATTTATTTTGTCATTCAGGGCGAAGCGAAGATTCTTATTTTGTTGTTTAATATAGATTCTTCATTTCATCTAGGATAACACTTTTTGGAGTCTTTTCTTTGTTAGCAGAACATTCATTCATGACGGTACAAGATTTTATTTCCAAACCCTATTCCAATACCGTTGAAAGCGGTAATTACACTTGGGCTTCACCCAGTAATATTGCGCTGGTAAAATATTGGGGAAAAAAAGCATATCAAATCCCAGAAAATCCATCGGTTAGTTTTACCCTAGATGCTTGTAAAACGGTAACAACCTTAAGCTTTACCAAAAAGAAAAATGATGGTATGTTTTCTTTTGACGTTTATCTGGAAGGTAAAAGACAAGATGATTTTAAACCAAAGATCCAAACATTTTTTGAACGTATAGAATTGTATATGCCTTTTTTAAAGGACTATCATTTTAAGATCGAAACGGCTAACACCTTTCCCCATAGTTCTGGGATCGCCTCTTCAGCTTCAGGGATGAGTGCCTTGGCCATGTGTTTAATGAGTGTTGAACAAGAACTGCTTACCCCGGTTTCTGGTACTGATGAAACCTTTCTAAAGAATAATTATCGTATTCAAAAAGCATCTTTTTTAGCCCGTTTGGGATCTGGAAGTGCCTGTAGAAGCATTGAAGGTAGTCTGGTGGTTTGGGGAGCACATCCCTCTATTGAAGGAAGTTCGGATCTGTATGGTATAAAATATCCTTATAAGGTACACGATAATTTCAAAGACTATCATGACACCATTTTACTGGTCGATAAAGGAGAAAAGCAGGTGAGTAGTACCGTAGGTCATAACCTGATGTACAATCATCCTTTTGCTCAGGAGCGATTTAATCAGGCGGGTAGCAACCTATCGCGATTAATTGCTGTTTTTGAATCGGGAGACCTCAATACGTTTATTGAAATAGTAGAAAGCGAAGCCTTAACCTTGCATGCCATGATGATGACCAGTACACCATATTTTATTTTGATGAAGCCCAATACGCTTGAGATCATCAATAAAATATGGGCCTTCCGGAACCATACCGGGATCCCCGTTTGCTTTACTTTGGATGCCGGAGCCAATGTACATGTGTTGTATCCCGATAAGGTGTCGGATCAGGTTATCGAGTTTGTAAAGAATGAGTTGGCTGTGCACTGCCAAAATGGGCAATATATTTGCGATAGTATTGGTTTTGGAGCGAAACCTGTTGGTAATGAATGATGTGCGGTGAATGTTTGGTGATTATTTCAAAAATTCTCATTATCTTGCTGTTATTAAGGATGGCGCTTAAATTTTAGAACTTTTAATTAGTATAATTAAGAGTTCTAAAAGTAATAATTAGTAATTTTGCACTATTAATTTTCATTTAGGACAGTGAAAGGACCGCTTTTTTATTCAAAAATATTACTCTTCGGTGAATATGGAATCATAAAAGATTCCAAAGGATTGTCGATTCCATATAACTTTTATAACGGTGCCTTGAAGAAGGATGAGGCACTTTCGGAAAATGCTAGGATTTCAAATGAAAGCCTTAAAAAGTTTGTTGGTCATTTGCAAAATATAGATAATGCTTTAGTAAGGTTCGATATTTCACTGTTGCGTCATGATGTAGAGGACGGAATGTATTTTGATTCTTCCATTCCCCAAGGTTACGGTGTGGGGAGTAGTGGTGCTTTGGTAGCGGCTATTTACGATAAATATGCTTTCGATAAGATTACGGTCTTAGAAAATCTAACCCGTGAAAAGCTATTAAAGCTAAAAACTATTTTTTCAGAGATGGAATCGTTTTTTCATGGAAAGTCTTCAGGTTTAGATCCGTTAAATAGCTATTTGAGCATTCCTATTCTTATCAATTCTAAAGACAATATTGAAGCCACGGGTATACCAGCACAGCAAAGTGAAGGTAAGGGCGCGGTATTTTTATTGGATTCCGGAAGTGTTGGAGAAACAGCGCCTATGGTAAGTATTTTTATGGAAAACATGAAGCAGGAAGGCTTTCGTAACATGCTTAAAGAGCAATTTATAAAGCATACAGATGCCTGTGTGGACGATTTCTTAAAAGGCGATATAAAATCGTTGTTCCATAACACTAAGAAGCTGTCTAAAGTGGTCTTGAACCATTTTAAGCCAATGATTCCAAGGCAGTTTCATGAGCTTTGGAAAAAAGGTATTGAAACCAACGATTATTACTTGAAGTTATGTGGTTCAGGTGGTGGAGGTTATATTTTAGGCTTTGCCCAGGATATTGAGAAAGCAAAACAAGCCCTTTCGGAGTATAAGTTGGAAGTGGTTTACAATTTCTAAATCCCAAATAGGGTTCCCTCTAAATATAGTTAGGAAACCTTCAATTTTTTTTAGATGTTATCCAGAAAACAGAAACATATCCTACTTAAGTTTTTTAGTATGTTTTCTGTTGTTCGTGGCTACAATATTTTAGTTGTAGTTATTGCCCAATATTTAACTTCTATTTACATTTTAGCACACAATAAGCCTTTAAAAGAGGTTGTTTTTGATCTGAACCTATTGATGATCGTTTTAGCATCAGCGGCTACCATTGCTGGCGGGTATATTATTAATAGTTTTTACGACTCAGAAAAAGACCTTATCAATAAACCTATTAAGTCACGATTGGATAGACTAGTAAGCCAAAATACCAAGCTTTCATTTTATTTTGTGTTGAATTTTATAGCAGCTATAATGGCTAGCTATGTATCGTTTCGTGCTGTAGTGTTCTTTTCGGTGTACATTTTTTGTATTTGGTTTTATTCGCACAAATTGAAAAAGTTGCCTTTTATTGGGAATTTAACAGCTTCAATATTAACCATAGCACCCTTCTTTGCCATATTTATGTATTATAAAAATTTCGAAACGGTCATTTTTGTACATGCTGTCTTTTTGTTTTTAATGATTTCAATGCGGGAACTCACCAAAGATTTGGAAAATATAAAAGGAGATTTGGCACTTGGTTACAAAACTATTCCCGTGGTTTATGGGGAAAAGGTGTCTAAACTTATGCTTACCATATTGAGTGTTTTGGCATTAGTGCCTACCTATTTGCTGTTATATACATTTGAGATAGGATATATGTATCTGTTCTTTTATCTGAGTTTGTTCATGCTCTTTTTGTTTTTAATTTTGCTTTGGAAGTCCCAAACCAAAACCCATTACCTGATACTCCATAACATGCTAAAATTTATTATTGTAGTAGGAGTGTTTAGTATTGTATTGATAAATGTTGATGTGGTTTTAAATCGGATTTAACTTGCGCTTTAGTTCTTTCTATCATGCATTTAGTTGTCCTTTCTAATCTGTTCTTAAATATCATTACATTTGTATTTAACTGTAAACTGCCTTGGTGAAAGCAGACGAGGTAGTTGTAGGAAATGATTTTTAAATTAGGCATTGAATGGCTATTATTTGTAGACCAATAAAGCATTTAATTTTTCTGGCCTTGATTAGTTGCTTCTGGTAATCTTTTCTCGCAAGAATCATGGACTAAGGTATTGCCCAGTATAGGTTCTTTTTCGTCTCCCAGAGTAGCCGATTTGAATAATGACAATATTGGGGATATCATACTTGGTACAGGTAGGGAGGAATTTCATGCATGCGATTCTGCAGTAGTTGCACTTGATGGAAAAACGGGCAAGATGCTTTGGAAAGTTTCTGCTAAAGATCAAATATTTGGATCGGCAACCCTCAAGGATATTACTGGCGACGGTGTTCCAGATGTTTTTATTAATGGACGATCCGCTGAGTTAATTGCCATTGATGGAAAATTGGGAGAAGTCATTTGGCGGTTTGCCGTACCCGAGGGAGAGAAAAAAGAATGGTTCAACTTTTACAACCCACAATTTATACCAGATCAGAATCAGGATGGAAGAGATGATATTTTGGTTTCTAACGGTGGCGATGTACTGGCAAAGCCTTACGATTCTAATAGAGCCGTTGGACATTTGGTAATTTTAAATGGTCAGAATGGTAAGGTAATATCAAGAGCGCCAATGCCAGATGGCAAAGAGACCTATATGTCTGTGGCCGTATTACCCGATAAGCCACTCACGTTTAAGAATGTGATATTTGGTACCGGCGGAGAAACTTTGGGTGGGAATCTTTTTGTTACTTCGATTTCTGAAATAAAGTCCGGAGATTTATCTCGGGCTGTGAAGCTTGATAGCAGTACTACAAATGGCTTTGTAGGACCGCCAGCATGGGTCGACATAAATGATGATGGTATTCATGATATTGTTGCCAATGCCGCCGATGGTAGGTTGTTGGCTTTCGATGGCAAAACCCATCGGTCTATTTGGAAGGTTGAAGTTTCTGGAACCGAGGCCTATAGCTCAGTAGCAATCGGACATTTTAACAAGGATAAGATTCCTGACTTTTTTGTTTCTTACGGACAGGGATCCTGGCCTGATTTTGAATGGTCCAAACAGGTTATGGTAAACGGAAGTAACGGAAAAATAGAATTCGAAGACACACTGGGGTTTTATCAAATGAGTTCAGCAGTTGTCGCCGATTTGAATAGTGATGGACAAGATGATGTTTTAATGCCTATAAACTATGTGGTTCGTAATGAATTTCATATGAAGTTTTTTCATAATAATATAATGGCTATTGGGTTCTCGGAAAATGTAGCTGTCGAGTTAGATCTTCACAACGAGGGGAGCAATATTTCATCAACGCCATGGATTGGAGATCTTGACAATAATGGTTATCTGGATATAGTTTATATTCATGGAACCAATGTAAAAGAAACCTATACTTTTGACGGACTGCGTGTTAACAGAATTGACACGACCTTTCCTGTTAGTAGTGAAATTAAATGGGGATCATACATGGGAAGTTATTATAATGGCGTTTTTAATAAATAATCTTAAGATTACCCCAGAAATAGTTGCGCCTTAAAAAGTACAATATCAAAAATCTACAATCGTAATTTCAAATAATAAATGATATAAGCATATCTTTGCATAAAAATATTAATCATGAGTAGGCAACAAGGGAGGAACGGAAAAGGAAAACCATCAGGACGAGGAAGTAACAACTCGCGTGCTAAAAGTTACGCAAGGGGTAATGCGCCTGTAAAAAAGCAAGTTGGAGGATCAAGATCAGGAATTTCATCAAATGGAACCTCTGCCAATAAAGCTAATTCAGGAGAGATTAGGCTCAATAAATATGTTGCGAATTCTGGGATTTGTTCACGTCGTGAAGCCGATACGTATATTGCTATGGGCTTGGTTACCGTTAATGGTAAAGTGGTAACGGAGATGGGATATAAGGTAAAGTTAGAAGATGAAGTACGTTATGACGGTGCGCGCGTTAACCCAGAGAAGAAGGCTTATGTTTTGCTTAATAAACCAAAAGGATTTGCAACAACTACAAGTGAAGGGAAAGGCCGTACGGTAATGGATCTGGTTGCCAATGCAACAAACTCCCGTATTAAGCCTATTGGACGATTGGGAAGAAACTCTAAAGGATTGTTGTTGTTTACTAACGATGAAACTATCATAGAAAAATTTACCAATTCAAAACGAGGCGTTTCCCGTTTATTCCATATTGAGTTGGATAAAAACTTAAAGCATGAAGATTTAAAGAAAATTGAAAATGGGTTTAAAGTAGATGATAGGCTTGTAACAGTTGAGGAGGTAAGCTATATAGATGGTGCGTCAAAGAAAGAGATAGGTTTAAAGATCAAGAATACAGGTAATGGTATTATCCGTACTATTTTTGAACATTTAAGATACGATATTGTAAGTCTTGATTGTGTGGCCATTGGATCGCTTACCAAAAAAGATATTCCACGAGGACACTGGAAACACTTGACCGAGCAGGAGGTCAACGGCCTCAAAATGCTTTAAGGTTAGCCGTTTGGTTGCGAAAATGTTGTATTCCTGCACGTTTGCGGAGTTTTTTGTAGTTAATTTAAGATACTTCAAAAAAATAACTTAAAAAAAA
Source organism: Snuella lapsa (assembly GCF_039539345.1). NCBI lineage: Bacteria > Pseudomonadati > Bacteroidota > Flavobacteriia > Flavobacteriales > Flavobacteriaceae > Snuella > Snuella lapsa. Next base: position 10,097 of record NZ_BAABCY010000053.1, read on the forward strand.
ACTCAAAAATCTTTGAAATTAAAATTTTTGTATTTCATTTGTATCAGCATTTAGCTGAACATTATGAAAAGTGTTTTTATGTTCGGGCTTTTGGGGATTAGGAAGTCAAATTCAAAAGCAGCTTTTAGATTAAGTAACCGAATTTTAGAGCTAACTTCCGTTAATACAATTTATTGCAGTCAGCATATATATGGTTTTGTACCTACTACACAAAACCAAATCCAGATTTGATACCTGTTCATTATTGTTTGTATTAAAACATACATCCCTGTTTTTCTATTTAAATAATTTATATTTCTAAAAATAATAATGAATACTAAATACATTGATTTAATCAATCAGACTTTCGATTTTCCGCAACCGGAGTTTAAATTGGAAGGCAAAGAATTGATGTTCCATGATATCGATCTTATGGAGTTGGTCGAAGCTTATGGGGCTCCTTTAAAGTTTACTTATTTACCTCAAATATCCAACAACATACAACGGGCAAAAGGGTGGTTTGATAGCGCTTTAAAGAATAACGCTTATAAAGGGAATTACAATTATTGTTATTGTACAAAAAGTTCTCATTTTAAACATGTGTTACATGAAGCTTTAAAGAACGATATTCATATTGAAACATCCTCGGCTTTTGATATTGATATTGTGGAAAACTTAAAAAAAGAAGGAAAAATAACTGACGATACTTACGTTATTAGTAATGGTTTTAAACGGGCACAGTATGTGACTAACATTGCGCGTTTAATTAACAACGGTCATAACAATTGCATTCCAATCATTGATAATTATGAAGAAATCGATTTGTTGTCTCAAGAAATTAAAGGTAATTATAATATAGGTATCCGTATTGCTTCAGAAGAAGAGCCTAAGTTCGAGTTTTATACATCGCGATTAGGTATTGGTTATAAAAATATAGTGCCTTTCTATAAAAATCAGATCAAGGACAATAAAAAAGTGACACTTAAAATGTTGCACTTTTTTATTAATACGGGTATTAGGGATAATGCCTACTATTGGAATGAATTGTCCAAGTGTCTAAAGGTTTATACCAATCTAAAGAAAATATGCCCTTCATTGGATAGTTTAAATATAGGTGGTGGATTTCCCATTAAAAATTCGTTGGCTTTCGAATTCGATTACGAGTATATGGTCGATGAGATCATTAATCAAATAAAACTGGCTTGTGAAGAAGAGGAAGTAGATGTTCCAAATATTTTTACAGAGTTTGGTAGTTTTACAGTAGGTGAAAGTGGCGGTGCCATTTACGAGGTATTATACCAAAAACAACAGAACGATCGCGAAAAATGGAATATGATTAACTCGTCGTTTATTACAACATTGCCAGACACATGGGCTATCAATAAGCGCTTTGTTATGTTGCCCGTAAATAGATGGCATGATACTTACGAGCGTGTTTTGCTTGGCGGTTTGACTTGCGACAGCGACGATTATTACAATAGCGAACAGCACATGAATGCTGTTTATTTGCCTAAGTATAATAAAGATAAACCCTTATATATAGGTTTCTTTAATGTGGGAGCCTATCAGGAAACTATTGGAGGTTTTGGAGGGCTTCAACACTGTTTAATACCATCTCCTAAGCATATCCTGATAGATAGGGATGCCGATGGTAATATCACAACAAAATTATTTAGTGAACAACAAAAAAGTGAAGACTTACTTAAAATTTTAGGTTATGCAAACTAAAACATATGCTGGGATACCAGAAGAATTTGCAAAATTAGAGCAAGCAAAAATAGTTCTAATACCCGTACCTTATGATGGTACAAGTACATGGCAAAAAGGAGCTGATAAAGGGCCTGAAGCCTTTTTAAATGCTTCAGAGAATATGGAGCTTTACGATATCGAAACCGATACGGAAGTATACCAGCAGGGCGTTTTTTTAGCGGAACCTGTTACAGAAAATGCATCACCAGAAACAATGGTGCAAGCGGTTCATGAAGTGACTAAAAAGTATATTAAAAAGAATAAGTTTGTTACCATTTTTGGAGGAGAGCATTCGGTTTCTATAGGAACCATACGTGCGTTTAACGAAACTTTTAACAACTTAACAGTGTTGCATATCGATGCACATGCCGATTTACGAAAAACCTACGAAGGTTCTACCTGTAACCATGCCTGTGCTGTATATGAAGCAAGTCAAACAACCAATTTAATTCAGGTAGGGATTCGTTCCATGGATGTGAAAGAAAAAACCGTTATGGATCAAGAGAAAACCTATTTTGCTCATGAGATGGCGATAGATGATTCCTGGATGGATTCGGCAATAGATCAAATGACCGATAATGTATTTATTACATTCGATCTGGATGCCTTAGATCCTTCTATTATGCCATCTACAGGAACACCTGAGCCGGGAGGGTTGTTTTGGTATGAGACCTTAGACTTTTTAAAACAGGTGTTTGCCGAAAAGAATGTGGTTGGTTTCGATATAGTTGAATTGTGCCCTAATGACAAGGAGAAATCTTCAGATTTTTTAGCAGCCAAGTTGTATTATAAAATGCTTAGTTATAAATTTATGAACGAAGCTATCGACGAAGATTACGATAATACCTATAGCAAAGCAGAACAAAAAAATAACGTTTCAAAATTCAGTGATAACGATGAGTACTAAAGGACCTATTTCAAATTTTATAGAACATCATTACCTGCACTTCAATGCTGCGGCATTGGTAGATGCTGCAAAAGGCTATGAGGATCAGTTGCATGCTGGTGCAAAAATGTTGGTGTCTTTAGCAGGAGCAATGAGTACGGCTGAGCTAGGTAAGAGTTTTGCAGAAATGATACGTCAGGATAAAGTACAAATCATATCCTGTACAGGTGCTAATCTTGAGGAAGATATTATGAATTTAGTGGCACACTCACACTACAAAAGAGTGCCAAATTATCGTGATTTGACCCCTCAAGAAGAGTGGAATTTATTAGAGAAAGGCCTTAATAGGGTAACCGATACCTGTATTCCTGAGGAAGAAGCCTTTAGGAGATTGCAAAAGCACATTTTTGAAATTTGGAAAGATGCCGAAGCTAAGGGAGAACGCTATTTCCCGCATGAATATATGTATAAAATGTTGTTGTCTGGAGTGCTGGAAGAATACTATGAAATCGATTTGAAAGACTCATGGATGTTTGCTGCAGCCGAAAAAAACTTACCTATAGTGGTTCCAGGATGGGAAGACAGTACTATGGGGAACATTTTTGCAAGTTATGTGCTTAAAGGCGAATTAAAGGCTAGTACCATGAAATCGGGTATCGAGTATATGACCTTTTTAGCCGACTGGTATACCGAAAATTCAGAAAGGGGTATTGGATTCTTTCAAATAGGAGGCGGTATTGCTGGCGATTTTCCTATTTGTGTAGTCCCTATGCTATATCAGGATATGGAACGTGTGGATACCCCGTTCTGGAGTTATTTTTGTCAGATTAGTGATTCGACTACCAGTTATGGTTCCTATTCCGGAGCAGTTCCTAACGAAAAAATAACCTGGGGTAAATTAGATATTGATACTCCAAAATTTATTGTTGAAAGTGATGCGACTATCGTTGCGCCTTTAATATTTGCTTATATCTTAGGCATGTGATTTTTAAACAGCATTCAAACCAAACAAATGAAAAACAGAGACAGCCATTTAAAAAGAGTCATTGTAGATTTTAAAAAACTAACACCAGAGATTTTAGCGTTACTTGTTGAAAAATATCCCGATGGATACGATGAAGATCAAATTATCTCATTTAGAAATGCCAGTAATGAAATTATTGAAGCTGTAGAAGTATCGACCAGTGACACCAAGTATCTTGTTAAAGTGAGTAAGAAACTGGCTATGACCATGGAGAATTACGATGAGGATGATTACGAAGACTATGAAGGGAACGATTCCGATGCGATTCAAGAACCTGATTTGTCTAATGAGGAGGATTCAGATTAAATACTATAATTCCAATAAGCATATGTTGAGGTAGATACTTTTAAAATCACCGCGATACATCCGGGCTATCACAAGTCAAAATTCAAATGTTTTTCCCTATAAATGCCTCGCGGCAAATCCGCGAGGTGGTTTATTAAAATGTGGTTGATAAAGAGAACTACTAAATAATTAAGCTATGTATACTGCTTTTGCTTATCAGGTTGCTAGTACTATTAACATAAAAGAGATAAAACAACAATCAAAATGGTTATTGTTGTTTCAGGATAGTGACGAACTGTACTATTCAAGTGCTCCCAATAAATTTATTTACATATTTCATTATGGCATGGTCAGCTTTTTTAACCTTACCAAAAATGAAATTGACGAAGCATTGGCCTACATAAAACCGTTTTGTGCTAACTATATTTCAGAGCAGATATCAGAGGAGGTTCAGGTTAATGTTGTTGCAAATACCTTAAAGGTAGAATTTGATAAGATTATTTTACCTAGTATTAGTGAGGAAATGATACGGCTTGTGATGCTAAATGCGTCGCAATCGGTAGCGTTAAACCTGTATTCAGAAATTACCGAGCAACTGTTAACCGAAACCAATCAGCATACTTTGTATCTGGAGAAGAAAGGGCGTCTGGATATTTCGGGATATAAATTAAAGCGGTTTATAGGTAAGGTTTTAAACATAAAGAATAAGATATCGGAAAACCTATATATTTTTGATTCCCCCGATATTGTTTGGGAAGACGAACAACTTAATAAACTAAATAGCGATTTAAAAGCGACTTTCGATCTTAAGGACCGTTACAAATTAATTAGGGACAGGGTTGATATTATTAAAGAAAATCTGGAGCTTTTCAAAGATATAATGGACCATAAGGAAAGCAGTCGCCTTGAGTGGATCATTATTATCTTAATTGTAATCGAAGTGATCGATGTGTTTATAACGCGTTTGTTTTTTTAAGAACACTTCCCAGATAAATACTCCGTAAACAATAACATATTCCAGTCCGATGACCCATAAGTTTTCGGTATTGTTAGCATTGGCATAGGCCAAATAGCTTAAAATGATAACAAGGCTCCATACCAATGGGAATTTATAGCCAGTAAATACCGATAGTATTAAAAGCGTTGCAATGTACCAAGGGTGAACTGTTGTAGCTGTAAAGTAATAAAATGTTAACACAAAAAGCATGGCAGTTAACAAGTCGGTAAAGGTTTTTTGTTTTTTTAAAAAAGCCATAATCAATACAAATATAAGTACTGTAATGGCTATTAGTTTTCCAATAATTGCAATTTCATTCCACCCTCTAAAATAATAGCCTATGGCTCTGGCGATATAATAGATGCTCGCGTTAAACTCAAAATTCTGAAACCATAAACCAACGGTTTGCGCATAGTTATCTATAAATTGCGAAGCATAAAAAGGAGCAAAAAGAAATAATGTTGTTACGCCTATAATGGCATAAAATACGATTAATTTGAATATGGAAGGAAGGTCCAGCGTAGCAGTTTCACTGGCGTTTACTAGTTTGGAAGATTTGTTGTTTTGAAATCTGTAACGCTTTAAAAAACATTGGTAAAATAAGGGAAGGAAGATCAAGGGAATGAGTTTTACCGAAACAGATAGTGCAAATACAACACCACCAATTACCCATTTGCCTTTGTGGATTAAATAGAGGCTCCACACAAGGAAAAAAATCATCACGCCTTCAAAATGAAGGTTTCCACTTAGTTCAATAATAATAAAGGGATTTAATAAATACCAAAAGATAGTATATGTTGGGATATTGAGATTGTCTAAAAGTTTTTTACCAAAAAATAAAGTACCAAAATCGGCAGCAATAATTAATAAACGCATAACGACAACCGACCCTAAAATACTTTTACCAGCAAAGAGTCCGGCAATTACAAAACAAAGCTGATTTATAGGAGGGTAATTGGTAAAATGACTAGCATTAAGTGTTCCCATACCTTCAAATAATTCTTGAGCTTGAAGAATCGGAAACTCCCCATTACTTATAAATGATTCAACAGTATATAAGTATGGGTTAAAACCTTCTAGAATCATACGTCCATCCCAAATAAAGCGATAAAAGTCCTGTGATAAGTTGGGTATTGCTAAAATGAACAACCCCCGAAAACCAAAAGCTAGCCATGTTAGTAATAATGTATTATGTCTTAATAGCGTAAGGATTTTATAAAACAAAGCAAACAATGCGGTATAAAGAATAACAAGCTTAGTGTACTCTGTACGAGCCAAATTGTATGCAAAAATGACATAACACATAACGCTCACCACAACCAAAATAGGGAGCATTTTGTTTTGCTTAAGAAAAAACATGTTCAAAGCCATTATCCAAATATAGTATTATTTGGTTTTGTGTTTTTTATTGTAGTATAATTTATTAAATAACAAATATTATAGATGATTCGTTATGCTGTAAGCGTTTTTTTGTAAATTTAATTGTTTTAACTAATTCAAAAACAGTATTATGAAAACAATGTATTCTCTTTTCTGTGCGTGTTTACTTGTTGTAAGCTGCCAACCAAAGCCGGACAATTCTGCCAAAGAGGCTTTCGAAAAAAATTCAAAAACAGTGTTAGCCAATTTAGAAGCCTGGCAAAACGAAAGCTTGGATTATTCCCAGTATGCAGAAGATTTTGTGATGAAGGAAACCGGATTTGGAGCCGCTAAAGATTCTTTAAGTCTTCAGGAGATGAAGGAATCGGATAAGGCTTTATGGGCAAATTATGATTTTAAGATGCTTACCAACCCTCCTGTCCTGTTGCCAGGTGTAAATGTAGATACAAAAGAACCAGATGGTTCTGTGCGTCATTACAGCGAATGGGAAGTAACGTTGCCAGCAACAGATTCTACCGAAGCAAAATCGGGAGTTATCAAATTGTATGAGTCTTTCGATTTTAATGAAGAAGGTAAAATTGTTTACCAACAGATCTATGGAGACTTTACAGGTTTGATGATGCACTTACATCATAATGATGCCGCTGAAGAAGAAATGATGGAGGAATAAACGTTTTTTATTTCTGTAAAAAAATAAACCCATGTGTCCTTATGATACATGGGTTTGTCGTATATAGTGAAATGAGTAGATTTTTATTTTTTTAAGGTTCTTAATGGTGACGGAGATCAAGATTTAGCTGCATCTTAATTTTGTGAAGCTTGCAAAATGAGATAGACCATCTTACACTGTATGTGTCAAATGTATTTAATATAGTGTTATTCTAAGAGGTAAATAAATAGGTGAATGTTAGCAATATAGCTAATAATGTCAGGGTGTATATGCCATATATGAATAAATGATTGGCTTCAATCAAAATACTTCCTTTTCTATTATTCAGACCTTTGTTTTTATTTATACAATAATCTAAATCAGATATGTATTCTATTTTAAAATCTTTAATTTTCCTAAATTCTTTGTTTACTGTTTCTGGGGAGCAATCGGCATATTGGAATTTGTTTATTTTAAATATTTCACTGGCTTTATAAATTGAAAGACCGAGCAAAATAATGGTTAATATGAAGATTAAACCTAGACCTATTTTTGTGCAAATATTAATGTTGTTGAGTTTGTCGTAGAATAAGGGGATAATGAATGCTATTATTGAAATTATTAAACCAGATTGACCTATTAAGTGGGTTATTTTATTTTCTATAATTGTCAACCTCTTGTCTTCATTTTCAAAAAGTCTAAGTAAGTAACTGATTTTATCATCAAGTAATTGATTTTTTTGATGAGTTTCCTTTTTTTTGTTTTTTTCAGACATATCTAATTGGTTAAAAAATTAATTATTTCATCTGATATATTTAGTCCTGTATCATTTTCAATCCAAACCCATTGGCCGTTGGGGTTTATTTCTAAAAAGACATAATTATTTTTTGTTTTTATTAGATCAATTGCCCCAAAATTTAGATTCAATTTTGAAGTGATTCTTAAACACATTTCTTCTATGTGTTGAGGTAATCTATATCTAGAAAACTTTAATCTTCCTTTTCTCCAATCGAGTTTTGTATTGTCGTTTGATTGAGAATCTATTTTGGCAGCAAAGATCTTTCCATTGACAACTGTTACTCTCAACTCATATTCTTTAGAAATCTCATTTTGAAAAATATTAATCTTAACTAATGGAAACTCCATATCAAGGATTAATTTGCCCTTTGGCACCATTAATGATAATAATCTGCTTTTTAATTTTATTCCTGTTTTTTTTTCTTTTTTCTTTTTTAAAAATATTACTATTTGGAATCACAATATAAATCTGTATAGTGTTTTTAGTAACATAAGTAAAGAGTTGTATGGGTTAGGATTTAAAACTGATTCTGTTCATATACTTAAACCTTTTTCAATGGTTCAACATGTGTCTTATTATCAACTCTCTAATAAAAGGGTTAAGGGTTTCCTGAAAATTCCAACCGCATTGATGTTTGTTATATTTGTGTTGTTACCATTTTGCTTTGAAGGTTATGGGATTTTGAAGATGCTAACTGATTTTAGAATTGCATATTTTTCATATATAAGTGCTATTCTTACTTTTTTTATTGGATACGTGACACTGATTCAATTGTTCAGCCCTACAAAGAACATTTAGGTTAGGAAATTAAATTTACTGACTATATGTTGACTAGAATAAAAGTAAAACCCTGTAAAATCAGTGTTTTACAGGGTGTGTAAGTGGAGTCGGAGAGAATCGAACTCTCGTCCAAACAAGTAACCAAAGGGCTTTCTACACGTTTATTCTTTTCTTGGTTTTTCGATTATAAGCTGGTTAAAGACAACCTACTTATAACTTAGCTTTTAAATCTCGAAAGCACATCAAAGCGCTGTACTATCTTAGTTAATATTTACGATGCCTCTAAAAGGAACGCCATTAACCAAGGCTTTCCGGAGACATTTAGCTTGTACACCTTGTGTACCTAGGCAAATCTTACTATAATTCAGATTAAGCAGCTAAAGCGTAGTTATTCTCGCCGTTTAAAGTTCGACCTAGCCTTTTACGTGTTTCAAAGTCATTACACGACGTGCTTACCGTTCAATTAATCTCGCTGTCAAAACCAGTCGACCCCAGTATTAATTTTTGGTGTTTTCCTAAATATAGCTAGTTGAAAAAAAAACTAACATGTAGATCAAATACCAATGCAAAGGCAAAGTTATCAAAAAGTTTGCATACCCCTACAATTCCTATTACATTAGTTCAAAATTTATACCAAGTTTGCTGAATGTCAGTAAACAAATCAATAATTAAAAAGATGAACATAAAATTAGCCATTATAAAAGAACGCAAAAACCCACCCGATCGTCGTGTTGTGTTTTCTCCATTAAAATTACAAGAAGCTAAAGGTGCATTTCCAGAAGCCATTTTTAAGGTAGAGTCTAGTGATATACGCGTATTCCCGGATGCGGCATATGAAGCGGCGGGGTTTGATGTTGTAACCGATATTAGCGATTGTGATGTGATGTTAGGGGTGAAAGAAGTTCCCATTGAAGCTTTAGTTCCTAATAAAAAATATTTTTTCTTTTCCCATACAATAAAAAAGCAGCCCTATAACCGTAAGTTGTTGAAAGCGATATTAGAAAAGAATATTGAACTATATGATCATGAAACGGTGATCAATTCGCAAGGGTTTCGATTAATAGGTTTTGGAAGGTATGCTGGTATTGTAGGGGCCTATAATGGTTTTAGGGCCTGGGGGCTAAAGTTCGATACATGGCAGTTGCCAAAAGCAGAAACATTGACCGATCAAGCTGCTTTGATTAATGAATTAAGGAATATTACAGTGCCCAATATAAAGATTTTGTTGAGTGGAAGTGGTAAGGTTGCCAGGGGGGCAAAGGAAATGTTAGATGCGATGCAGATTAAATGTGTTTCGGTAAACGACTATCTAAACAATACATTTAATGAGCCCGTGTATTGCCTTATTGATGTACTAGATTATAATAAACGTAAAGATGGTCGTATTATAGATAATTTTGATTTTTTCAATAATCCTGACGCATACGAATCGGATTTTATGCGTTTTGCTAAGGTAACCGATTTCTATATTGCTGGCCATTTTTATGGTGATGGTGCACCTTATCTATACACAAGGGAAGATGCAAAATCGAACGATTTTAATATTAAGGTTGTAGCCGATGTAAGTTGCGATGTGGATGGACCTGTAGCGTCTACTTTAAGGGCTTCTACTATTGCAGATCCTGTTTATGGGTATGATCCGGAACGTGAGGTGGAAGTTGATTACAAAGACCAAAATGCCATTGTAGTGATGGCAGTAGATAATCTGCCTTGCGAACTTCCTAAAGATGCTAGTGAAGGGTTTGGAGATCAGTTTTTGCAACACGTTATTCCTGCTCTCTTTAATGGTGATAAAGGTGGTGTTCTTGAACGCGCCAGGATTACTAAAAATGGAAAACTTACCAAACGTTTTGCCTATTTGCAGGATTATGTGGATGAAAAGGAATAGATTTGTGTTTCTTACATCCTTACCGCAGTAAATTTTATGAATAAAACAGCTTTAGTTACTGGAGCAGCATCTGGATTGGGCTATGAATTGGCAACCTTATTGGCAAAAGACGGGTGCAAATTAATTTTGGTAGATATTGATGCAGAAAGCCTGTCTCATGCAAAAACAGAATTAAAGAAAACCTTCAATGTAGATATTGTAACGTTAGTTAAAGATCTGGGTGTTCAAAACGTTGCAAAAGAAATTATGAATGCTATTGGCGATGAGCCTATCGATATTTTAATAAATAATGCAGGCTTTGGGTTGTTTGGTTCATTTGTAGATACAGATTGGGAACGCGAGTCCGAAATGTTGCATGTACATATTTTAACAACAACCCATTTAACAAAGTTGGTTTTGGAAGGTATGGTAAAACGTGGTCAAGGGAAAATATTGAATATGTCTTCTTTAGCTGCTTTCCAACCAGGTCCCTTAATGGCTATTTATTATGCCTCTAAAGGTTACATGCTATCATTTTCTGAAGCGATAGCAAATGAACTGGCTGGCACTGGTGTAACAGTAACAGCCCTTTGTCCCGGGCCAACTAAAACAGCATTTCAAGAAACCGTTTCAGCCGATGCTAGTGATAATAAGATAACCTTTAATATGGCTTCTGCTAAAACGGTGGCAGCTTATGGTTATAAAGCCATGCTAAAAGGGAAAGCTTATGCTATTCCGGGTAGATTTAATAAGTTTTTGGCAATCTTACCAAGATTGGTATCTAGAAATGCTGCCGCTACAATTGTTAGGAAAATACAGGAGAAGAATAGGAATTAGTTTGTTGTAGCCCGACCTTAGGTGAAAGTTTAATCATTTAAGTGTTACTCTATGTATGGTATTAAACATCCAAAACCCAATATTTAAAAAGGCACCAAACAGGAGCGTAAATAACCAAGCCTCTTTATTTTGGTTAGGGGCAGATAACATGTGAAATAAGTCGTGTATAATAGGTTTAGGGTTTAATGCAATTTCCCAAGAGTTATATCGTAAAAAACGGCCTAAATAAATACCAAGGCCACATAAAAAGAAAATGGCACCAGTTCCATACTTAATAAATCGGTTGTTTACATATGGTTTGAGAAGGATTGTGATATCTAAAACAGATAAATACAATAAGAGCATACCATTAAGAGCAAAAGATGTTACTACCAAAATGTCTAACCATAAATAAGAGTTGGTTTTTAACCTTAAGTGCATTAAGTCAGTTATGATGTAAGGGGCATTGGGTAAAAAAGCTAACCAAGTGAAGAACGCTAAAGCAAAACCAAATTTATAGAGTTTTTTTAAGCTTGCTAAATAGCTAGTAATTAAGAACGGGATTGTTGCTAAAAACAAATTCCAAACCAAAAACAGATAAAAAAAGGAATGTGTGAGTTTCATTCTTATCATAAGCAGTATCAGGCTAAAAAGCATAGACGTGCCTACCAACGAAAAGCTAGAGAATCTATTAAAGAAGTATTGTTTAATGGTTGACATTAATTTAAGGGTTTTTGTTTAAAAATTTGAAGGTACTTCTATAGATATAACTATGTAGAGATACAAAATGGCAACAGGAACGTTAAGCAACATAATACCGCAGGTTTTGATTAGTTCCAGTTGGTGTTTCGGACTTGTTAGAATACCCACAACATTAATGATAAACAATAAGCTATTAATTAAAAATGCAGCTATAACAAAATAAAAGCCTATAGAACTGATAGTAGAAGATTTGTCGAAATATAAGTAAAGAGATAATAAAGAGGTTCCCATAATGAAACTTAAAAGAGCAAAGCCTTTTCCTAAAAGTATTAAATCTTTCATTGTGTTGTATTAATGTTAGCAATTGTAGTATGGCTAAAAGTTAAAGATTGGAACGCTTAGTGCTACCTTAAATTCAGGGTAGCACCAATGCGTTACTACTAATAAAATTAACCATTGTTCCAATCTATTTTCCTTGAAACGAACATGATAATGGCCAGTATTGCAAAAAGACCAATACTTCCAACTAAGAGGGCGTAGTTTTCCAACTGAATAATTACATATATAAAGGCATAAAGCGCTGTTAATGAGGTGCCAATAAATACAGGGAATTTAAAGGTTTTTAAAACAGATTTTGAGTAAAGTGTAATAAGTAATATTACCGACAAACCAGCAATTAAATATGCATTTAAAAAGTTACTGTGTTCAGAAATAGATACTAGCAAGGTATAAAACATGGTTAAGGCTAGTCCTATCATTAAGTATTGAAAAGGATGGATGTTTATTTTACTAAGGGTTTGAATTAAAAAGAAAATGAGAAAGGTAAGGGCGATTACCAAGAAACCATACTTTGCCGAACGTTCACTTTTCTGGTATTCGTCTACCATAACCATGAACTTTGTACCAAAGGCAAATTCTTTAAGGTTTGGAATCTTATTTAAGTGTTGTTGCGAAAATGCCCTGTTAATATGGAGTACTTTCCAATCGGCTGTAAAGCCATCCTTTGTTATGTTTTTTGTTTCGTCGTTAGGGAGATAATTACCTATAAAACTGGGGTCTGCCCAATTTGAGGACATATTCATTGTGGTTGTTCTGCCTATTGGTACAATTTCTATTTGTTTACTACCGTTAAATGTAATTAAGATGTTAAAACTGGCATTTTCCTGTTTTGAAATAGCATCTGCATTGATAAAGTTGCTTTCCAATACGTCCAGATGGTTTCCGTTATTTTTAGAGTTGTCGTTATAGTTGGTCTGAAAAGGGTAAGTGTTAGCGTTAAGTTTTAAAAGGACTTCACTTTTTATACCCTTAAGGTTAGAAGTTTGTATAATCACAGAGGTCTTTTCCCAAATGATATCTTCTGGTTTTATGTCTTTGGAGCTGAGGTCTGTAGGGGTGAAATACCCTGAAAGTTGCATGTCTGTTGTGAAAACAGCCGATTCAAAGTTGCCTCTTTTTAAGGTTTTCGAGTTAACATCAACATTGGTGTTTAGCTCCTCGGGGAATACATATGCGTAATTTATGTGTGCTTTGGTCTCTTTTAAATAGGTTTTTGTCTTTTCGTTAAAGGTGGTGGTTTCTGTGTAGGTTTTATAAGGAATTTTTAGAATAGGCCCATAGACCAGAACATTATTGCCCCATTTGTCATTTATTTCATTAACAACGTCTTGTTGTCGAAAAGAACGTTCTTTAATAAGACTGTTTATATACGAAAGGGGGATTAAGAGTATAATAATTAAGAAACCAACCATAAGCATTCTTGCTGTGATGGATGTTTTAAGCCAATGTCCAAATTTGTTTTGCTGTTGTACGTTTAAGTTCTCCATGATTTAATAGATTTAAAAGTACTTTGAAATACAAAGTAAATGTGTAAAAAAATATTATTGTTTATTAATTAATTTTTCAAGCGCTTCTATATGCTTTTTAAACTCAAGGGCTCCCAGTTTTGTTGTACTGTAGCGTGTATTGGGCTTTCTGCCAATAAATTGTTTCTCTACTTTTATATATTTTGCAGCTTCTAAAGCTTTGGCGTGACTAGCCAGATTACCGTCTGTTACTTCAAGTAATTCTTTTAGCATTTTAAAATCGGCAAACTCGTTTACCATCAAAATAGACATGATACCCAATCTGATTCTGTGGTCAAAAACCTTATTTATATTGTTAATTATACTCAAGTTAACTATTTAAAAGTTGATGCATTTATATATAGCTGTAAATATAAGCATCTATTAACCTTGAACGTCATATTTAAAATGCATCCAGGTGCCATAAATAATATGCATAATCCCAAAACCTAACACCCATAGCCAAAATCCATAACCTGGAAACCAGGCACAAATTAATCCTAAAATTAGTTGTACAAAGCCCAAATAACGAATATCCCCAATACTGTATTTGGAAGCATTTATTAAAGCCAGACCGTAAAAAATAAGCATTAATGCACCTGTTTGTCCATACTTCTGTTGACCTAATATGATAAGAATGTACAGGCCTCCAACTATTAGAGGAATTAAAAAATTTACAACAAGTCTTTTAGAAGTAGCATCCCAAATTTTTTCTCCATGTTTTTTAGCTTTTCTGGTAGTAAGAAAAATACCGGTGATAATACTTAGGAGCGCTATTAAAAATAGATCGAGCATAACTAACTGGTAAATTGTTCCGTCTAAAATGAGCGTGCCATTACTGTATTCCATTACCAGCCAGTAAGCAATTGCAGCTCCAATTAAAGCATAGACACCAGCTAGTATTCCTGATAAACCACTTAGGGAAATAAAGCGGGATGATTTGTTCATCAAATGCTTTATCTCGCTTATATTTTTTAAATAATCTTCGTTGCTCATAATAAAGTGCTTTGAATTACAAAGTAAGTAAAATAAATTTTTCTATACAATTATTTTTCAATTAGAATTTTAAATTCTAAAATAGCAAATCCATTATCATTATATAAGGTAAGAGATGTACTTCTTTTTGATTCTATAGGAATAAATGCTGTATAACCATCTTGTTCTCGTTCAAATAAAAAAGGAGTTGTGAAAGAATTGTTTTTGAGGGCGTATCTATAGAATCTATTTTCATCTGCTTTATCAAAAATTAACTTTATTGTGTCATTTTCCTTTGCTTTAATTAACCCCATTGTTTTATGGTTTATTTTTAATCCAGAATTGTAATATTCAGAAAAAAACACGGGTAGTGAAAAAAAGCTTTCTTTCTTGATAGGTGTATTTAAGAACTGTCTTTCTGGATTGTTTGGAAGGTGGGTTAGAATTAATTTTTCTGGGTCTATCAAGAAATACATGTCGTTGAACTTAAAGTGTTTGTTGTTTTCATCTGAAAACCCAGTTGACCAAGTGGCATCAATGAGTTGCCATTTCCCATTTAATTTCACACAATTCCAAGCGTGGTTTGAGCCATTTCTTTTTCTGCCTATATCTGTGGTGTATTTTTTTGCATACCCATTAATGACCTCACATTCAATATTTAATTCTTTCAATGTGAATTTTAATAATTGAGAGTAGCCTTCACAAACAGCTTTTTTCCTTTTCAAGACTTTTTCAGATAATATTTTCATTTTATTAATTAATTCGTCTTCTGAATCATAAGAAAAGTAGTTTTTTTTGTTTTTAAGTGCTTCAAAATCATAAGCTATATTGTTGGAAATCCAGTAGTAGACAGCTCTGGTTTTTTCAAGGTCTGTTGAGAAACTTTCATTTATTTTAGTAGCAAAATCTTGTATCGATTTAAATTTAGTTGGGAAGTTCGAAACAACTTCATCTATATCATTATACCCCTGAGAAGATAAATGAAGAGAAATGAGAGTAATTATAATAACAATTAATTTATGGGACATATGGATTTAATTATAAATTCTGATATAAATCATAAGTTAAACTACCTCGGTGCATTTAAATTTTGATTATCGAGTCAATACAATTAAAAAGGCAACAAAGAAAGTTGCCTTTTTAATATATCATGAGTTTAATTAAGATTGTGCCAGCCCGATCATTATATCCAATTCGTTCACCAATTTTTCTGGACTGCCATTATATCCAACCGATTTGAATTTAATTCTGCCATCGGGACCGATAATAATTTTGGTAGGGATTCCATTAACCTTGTAATTGGAAACAACCTCAAAATCGGCATCCGTAGCTTCTGTCTT
This sequence comes from Snuella lapsa, assembly GCF_039539345.1. Lineage (NCBI taxonomy): Bacteria > Pseudomonadati > Bacteroidota > Flavobacteriia > Flavobacteriales > Flavobacteriaceae > Snuella > Snuella lapsa. Next base: position 26,169 of record NZ_BAABCY010000053.1, read on the forward strand.
TGTATCTAAAACAACATTAAAAGTATACTTGTTTTTTGTTATAAAGTCTTGAGCATTTTTAAGCATTTCTTCTGGAGTGCCCCGTTCCCTTGTATCTACAAATAAGAAAACCACATTAGGATTGTCTTTGTATTTGTTTACTGCGGTTTGCATACCCGGGAACGATGCTTTGCATGGGCCACACCATGTTGCCCAAAAATCCAATACAACAACTTTGTCCTTTAAGTTGCTTAATGCAATTTCTTTCCCTTCTAAATTCTTTAATTTAAAGTTGGGCGCTTCTTCGTCGAGCATTTCTTTTTTGTATTTATCTAAAACAATGCTTTCAGCTTCATTTTTAAGACCTTTCAAATGCGTTTCATACCCATCTTCAGATCCATTGTTATTTACATAAGCTTCCTTGTAAAAAGGTAACATTTTGTCGTTTGAAGCAGCATTTTTAATGAACAGTTCAGCTTTTTTTTGGGCTTTTTCAAATTGTTTGTCGGCCACCAAAAATTCAATGAGCCTTTGTTTTAGATTATGGGGGTCATTTTTTCCAATTTCCAAATTTTGGGTAATCTCATCTTGATAGGTAATAGCTTCTTTTACTTTTCCTAATTTAAATAGTATCCAGGCATAAGTGTCGGCAAACATGACATAATTGCCTTGGAGGCTTTTTTTGTATTGGTTCTTGGTTTGGTACTCAGGTTTTGAGCTGTAATCGTTTTTAAGGTTTTGTATGATGTCGATTGATTTTTTCGATATGCTTTCGGCGAACTCTAAATTTTCATCTTTTTGTACCAAGTCCCAAGCAAAATTGTTATAGGTCATGGCGAGTGACTGTTTGTTTGAAATTTGAGAAGCATATTTTGTGAACCCTCCATAATCTCTTTTATTCACCATGTTTCTGGTTATTGTAGATAATGCATAATCTTTATATCGATTGTCGAAGTTATGTCCAGATTCCTCAAATATTTTTAATTGTTTGTCGGGATCTCTTTCTGTAAAGAAGGAATTGGACAACTTTATATTTGCTAGTTCACTATTAGGGAATTTAGAAATAGTAATTTCTGTAATAGAATCAGATAAAGCTTTGTTTTTTATGGTGCCACTTAAAGAAATGGCTTGTTTTAAATCTACTTCGGTAGCATCGGTTTTTTGTAAAATAGTGTTTATCTGCTCATCAATAAGGGCTTTACCGCTTTCTGGATTATTTCTATAATTATAGGATAGATAAGTAGTATACCAGGTGTCTTTTAGTTCTGGATGTTTTTCAATAGCTTGTTTTATATCTAATATTAAGGAGTCCTTATCTTTTTTTATGTCTTGTCTTGTCCCCCAATACGATAAGCAAAAGTTTGCCAAAGCTGCTTTGCTGCCGGGTATTTCATTGTTTTGAGCATTAAGTAGGGTAACCAAATAACCTTGCTCTTTGTTATTGTCGAAGCCTTCATGTTTTTGAAATTGAAAGGCAAGCGCCTGAGCAGAATCTGGAATATGCACTGTAGCTGCTTTTTCTTCAGAGAAATTGATGTCTACAGGATAGGTCTTGTTGTTTACCATATAGTAGAAAATAGATTCAGTTAGACTGTCTTTTCCTGTGTAATTAATAGTAGCCATTTCACCTGCACGTAAATGAGAGGGACTTATTGTTAAATTGCCAATAGTCAAGTCTGTACTTTTAGTTTCTTTCTTACAGGAAGAAAGAGCCAACACTATTACTAGTGCTAAATAAATTGTGGATTTTTTCATTTTTTGATTGATTTAAAGGTTAAAATTCGGAATTGATTATAGTAATTTTGCTACAAGAATTATACCAATAAATTTTAAACTTGAATTCGGCAAAAAGAATGAAGTATTTACTAAACTTGTAAAACTGTTTAAACGGATTAAATTATTGCTATGAAACCTGTAGACAATTATTTTCTTAATCAAAAAGAACCCTATCAATCTATTATGCTTTATGTTAGGGAGGTTATTTTAAATACTTTGCCAGATGTAGTGGAGCGTTATAGCTATAACATTCCATTTTATAATATTGGCAAAAAACCAATGTTGTATTTAAATATTTTAAAAGGAAGGGACTATGTTGATGTAGCTTTTGTGCAAGGTGTTTTATTGGAAAAAGATTTTCCTATCTTAAAAAATGACAATAAACGTAAACAAGTACGTTCCATCCAATTAAAGTCCATAGAAGATTTAGACCACGAACATTTTCAGGAGCTCTTGTGTGTTGCAGCAGAACAAATAAGGCAAAGTAAAAAGGCTTGGTTTATTTAGTTTAAGCCATTAACCGTTTTTCTAATAGCGACTAAGTTGGTGAGCAGTTTTTCCAAGTAATCCAAATGTAGCATATTGGCACCGTCACTTTTAGCATTCGATGGGTCGAAATGTGTTTCAATAAATAAACCATCCACATTATTTACTACTCCTGCTCTTGCAATAGTTTCTATCATATCTGGACGTCCACCAGTAACACCACTACTCTGATTAGGCTGTTGTAATGAATGGGTAACGTCCAAAACAGTTGGGGCATAGTTTTTCATAGTTGGGATGCCCCTAAAGTCCACAATCATATCTTGATAGCCAAACATAGTGCCTCTGTCTGTTATCCAAGCTTTGTCGTTACCTGCATCCTTTACTTTTTGAACGGCATGCTTCATGGCTTCAGGGCTCATAAATTGTCCCTTTTTTAAGTTTATTACCTTTCCGGTTTTAGCTGCAGCAACAACTAAATCGGTTTGGCGCACTAAAAAAGCAGGAATTTGCAACACATCAACATATTCTGCAGCAAAGGCAGCATCAGAGACTTCGTGTATGTCGGTAACAGTAGGGACATCAAATGTTTCAGAAACTTTTTTGAGTATTTTCAGGGCTTTTTCATCGCCTATTCCCGTAAAGCTGTCTATTCTACTTCGATTGGCCTTTTTAAAGCTTCCTTTAAAAACATAAGGAATCTCCAACTTATTGGTTATAGTAACTACTTTTTCTGCAATTCGTAAAGCCATCTCTTCCCCTTCAATGGCACAAGGGCCAGCTAAAAGAAAGAAGTTGTTAGAATTTGTGTGCTTTATTTTTGGAATATCCTGAAGATTCATGACGGTTTAGTTTCGAAAAATTATAGGCTGCAAAGATACTATTTATACTGAATATTTATCTATCAGAGTTGTATTCAATTTAGATGTTGCTTTTGTTGGTAATTGTTGTAAGGAGCTAAAAATAGAAAGTTTATAAAGTGTTTGTTTTTTTTGTTTTGTATTTGAAAATGAGTATAATAGAGTGTGCGTTAATGGTGTTTAATGGATTTGCATACAGGTAGTTGGTCAAAAAAATATTATTATATAATTTATCCATTAATTATGAGTACATTTGCACGCTTAAAATAAGGCACAATTATGGCTAATATTAAAAACATTGCAATTATTGCTCACGTAGACCACGGTAAGACAACCTTGGTAGACAAAATTATGTACCATTGCCAGTTATTTCGTGAAAACGAAAACACAGGAGATCTAATCTTGGATAATAATGACTTGGAACGAGAAAGAGGTATCACTATTACGTCTAAAAATGTTTCGGTTATATATAAGGATACAAAGATTAATATTATTGATACACCTGGTCACGCCGACTTTGGAGGAGAAGTAGAGCGTGTGTTAAATATGGCCGATGGTGTTTTGTTGTTAGTGGATGCTTTTGAAGGGCCAATGCCCCAAACGCGTTTTGTGTTGCAAAAAGCGATCGATTTGGGTCTGAAACCTTGCGTGGTTATTAATAAGGTAGATAAGGAAAATTGTACACCCGATGAAGTACACGAAAAGGTGTTTGATTTAATGTTTGAACTGGGAGCAGAGGAGTGGCAGTTAGATTTTCCAACAGTATATGGTTCGGCAAAGAACAATTGGATGAGTGATGACTGGAAAGTAGAGACCGAAAATATTGAACCTTTGTTGGAGATGGTAATCGAACATATTCCTGAACCAAAAATTGAAGCAGGAACAACTCAAATGTTAATAACCTCGTTAGACTTTTCATCATTTACGGGACGAATTGCTATTGGACGCTTAACGCGAGGCGAACTTAAAATAGGGCAGAATATCTCATTAGTGAAAAGAGATGGGAGTATTGTTAAGTCCAGAATAAAAGAACTTCATGTGTTTGAAGGCTTGGGACGTAAAAAAGTTGATGCTGTTCAAGCAGGTGATATTTGTGCCTTAGTTGGTCTTGAAGGTTTTGAAATTGGTGATACGGTTGCAGATTTTGAAGCTCCTGAAGGCTTAAAAACAATAGCCATTGATGAGCCGACAATGAGTATGTTATTTACCATTAACGATTCACCGTTTTTTGGTAAGGACGGAAAATTTGTCACATCACGTCATATAAAAGAACGTTTAGCCAAGGAATTAGAAAAGAATTTAGCACTTAGAGTTGAAGAAACCGATAGTGCTGATAAATTTATGGTTTATGGACGAGGCGTATTGCATTTATCGGTTTTAATTGAAACGATGCGTCGTGAAGGTTATGAATTGCAAATTGGACAGCCACAAGTAATCATCAAGGAAATTGATGGTGTAAAATGTGAGCCAGTTGAAGAAATGACCATCGATTTACCTGAAGAGGTTTCAGGTAAGGCTATTGAGTTGGTTACTATGCGTAAAGGTGAAATGCTAAGCATGGAAGCTAAGGGAGATAGAATGGTATGCGAATTTATTGTGCCTTCAAGGGGTATTATAGGATTACGTAACCAGTTGCTAACAGCGACAGCGGGTGAGGCTATTATGGCACACCGCTTTAAAGAGTTTCAACCATTAAAGGGAGGTATTCCAGAAAGACAAAATGGAAGTTTGGTTTCTATGGAAAATGGTCAAGCCATTCCTTACTCTATTGATAAATTACAAGAACGTGGTAAGTTTTTTATCGATCCGGGAGAAGATATTTATGAAGGCCAGGTTATTGGGGAAAATTCTCGTGGTGATGATATGACGGTTAATGTAACCAAAACAAAAAAGTTAAGTAACGTACGTTCTGCTGGTGCCGATGATAAAGCAAAAATTGTTCCTGCAATTAAGTTTTCGTTAGAAGAGGCCTTAGAGTATATTCAAAAAGATGAGTATGTTGAGGTAACACCAAATCATTTGCGTTTGCGTAAAATATTTTTAAAAGAAGTAGATAGAAAGCGTAATAAATCCATATAAAAGTGGAATCGTTAGGAGTTTCATATACAGAATGGGTTGGTTATCTGGCCATGGCCACAGTTCTGGTGTCATTCTTAATGAAATCGATAGTTAAACTGCGAATAGTAAACAGCTTGGGCTGTTTGCTATTTGTGCTTTATGGGGTTTTGTTACAGCCAATTTCCTTGCCAATTATTATTACCAATATAGCGATACTTTGTATTAATCTTTACTATTTGTTTCAAAAGAGGCGACAAGGGAAAGTTTAATGGTATTATAAGATGATTTTATTATATTTGATGGACATGCAGAAGCAAGACATGTTCATGGAATTTGAACCCAGGCCTTAATTTTTCTTGTTAAGTAAGGCGAAGCCCATATCGATTGAAAAGACTATTAGATTACATAAATAAGAACGTTTTAGTTAAGATCGCTTCACTCCAAGCCGCTTCGGTATTTACAAAAATTATTGCAGGATTATTAACGTCTAAGGCTATAGCAGTTTTTATAGGAGCAGAAGGCTTAGCCTTAATAGGGAACTTACGGAATTTTGTTAGTGCCATGCAAACCATTGCCATAGGAGGTTTTTATAATGGTATGGTTAAGTATGTGTCTAACTTTAAGGAAGAAGTGGTAGCTTTGAGTAAAACACTGTCTACAGTATTTTACGTAGGTTTTGTGACAACGATTCTAGTTTCGTTTGTATGTTATTTTAACGCAGAAGCCATAAACAATATGCTGTTCCCTAATTGGGGGTATTATGCTTATGTAATTAAAGTTTTTGCAGCCGTATTGCCATTTTATGCGTTGAATATGTTTTCGATTTCAATAATGAACGGATTTTCAAAGTATAAAATTCTAATTATTATCAATATTATTGGTCAGGTTTTAGGACTATCTATTACGCTACTTTTAATATATCAAAATAGGATAGATGGAGCTTTAATATCTGTTGTGATAGCTGAAGCACTTATATTTTTAATTACACTGGTAGGGATTATAAACAGACGAAGTTTAGTGCCGCTTATTAAAGTGGGGCGGGTTCGTTTAAGTGTTTTAAAAAATATGGGAACATATTCTTTAATGGCACTTGTTACAGCCATTATTTTGCCGTTTGTAGCAATCGCTATCCGTTCTTATATTATTGAACATGTAGGAATTAAGCATGCTGGATTTTGGGAAGCTATGACAAGGATTTCCAAATATTATTTAATGTTGGTGAGTTCTTTAATGACGCTCTATATTTTGCCGCGATTTTCAGAAATAGAAGGCGTAAAAGCTTTTAGAAAGGAAGTTTTTGGCTTTTATAAAACGATTATACCAGTTTTGTTGGTAGGTCTGCTGGTTATCTATTTTTTGAGATCATATATTGTAAGAATTGTTTTTTCAAGCGCGTTTGATCCTGTAGAAGATCTGTTTTTATGGCAGTTGTTGGGGGACTTCGTTAAAGTTCTCTCCATTGTAATTGCATATCAGTTTTTAGCTAAAAAAATGTTTTGGCATTACATCTTAACTGAATCATTTTTGATTGCCATTTTATACCTAACAAGTATCTATTTCATAGATGTATTTGGTGTAAAAGGTGCTGTTATTGCACATTTTGTAAGTTATTTAATGTATTATGGCATTATTTTGTTGATATTTGGAAGTTCGCTTTTTGGGGTGGAGGGGGACGATAAGCACGGTATAGAAGAAAAGAGCTAATTTTTTTGCTTTTTAAAAGTAAGCGACAGAAGTTTAATAACTTAATAATTTAATATGAATATCTGTTTTTTGTATTTTGATCCAGGATTAGGAGCGATGGTAGTTCAGGCTATTGTCGCAGCTATAGCCGGTATTGTGTTGTTTTCAAAAAAATTAATGTATAAAGTCAAATCATTTTTTGGAATAGTAAAGAGGGATAGTCTGTTTTATGATATTAACGTTAAAGATTCTGATGTAAAAAGCAAGGATGTTCGGGATAAATAATAGACGGTTTCATACATCTTCATTTAGAGACCCTTCTGGTTATATTTTTTGGGACAAAAATGTTTTAAAACGTGTTGTTAATGCTATCTATTTTAAACAATACAAAGCTTTAAAAGCTTCTGGTTTTTATACCAAGCTCTTCGAGTCAAAATTATTGATACCCCATAAGGAGCTTTTAGAGGCGGAAACAGAAATTATAATACAACCTGAGCGAATTTCATTTATAACGTATCCTTATGAATGGAGTTTTAATCAATATAAGGAAGCAGCATTATTAACATTAAAACTCCAAGCTTACTGTTTAAAACATAATTTTAGCCTTAAAGATGCCTCCGCATTTAATGTTGCTTTTCATAAGGGAATAGCTATTTTTATAGATACTTTGTCATTCGATTTTTATAATGATAATGAGCCTTGGAGAGGATTTAGGCAGTTCATTATGCATTTTTTAGGGCCATTGGTCTTAGCACATTATCATGGAGCTCAGGCTTTAAAGTTGATGAGTAATTTTATAGATGGTATTCCAGTAAAAATGTTAGCTTCCATGCTTCCATTTAAAACCAAATTAAATCCAGTATTGTATTCCAATATTCATCTGCTAGCTAAGTTTGAAGATAAGCATAGTGATTCGTATTCAGGAAATGCTCAAAAGTCTTTTCTGTCCAAAAAAGGACAGCTTAACATGATAGAGAGCCTTTATAATTATATTAAGGAGCTTTCATTAAAAGAGACTAGTGAATGGCAAGATTATTATAACAAAACGAATTATACGGAAGATGCTTTTAAATTAAAAAGTAATTTAATTAATAAATGGGTGTCTATTTTAAAAGCAAAGACTTTAATTGATATAGGAGGTAATGATGGTACATTTACCAGGGGGATTGACTCAAAAATTGAACAAGCTTTAGTGTGCGATGTTGATAATAATGCGGTAGATTTTAATTATACGATAGTTAGAGATAATAAGGAACGTCACATTTTACCTTTTGTTTTAGACGTGTTAAACCCCTCTGCAGCCATTGGTTTTAATAATGAAGAACGACAGTCTTTCATTGAACGTATAAAAAAGTTCGCTCCCGATGTTACGCTAGCGCTAGCTTTGATACATCATATGTCTCTTTCGGGAAATGTAACTTTTGATATGTCAGCTAATTTTTTTGCGTCATTTTCTAAGTATTTAATTATAGAGTTTCCAAAAAGGGAAGATTCTTGGGTACAAAGATTACTTAAAACAAAAGGGGCATTTGAAGCGCATTTTGAGTTTTATAATATTCAAAACTTTGAAAAGCATTATACTAATTATTTTGATGTTGTTGAGAAACAGCCTATACATAATTCAGAAAGAGTATTGTATTTTTTAAAATTAAAAACTCATGATGTCTAGAATAAAGGAATTCTTAAACAGTACCAAAGATTATCCTAAAATATCTGCTTTTGCATCAGGATTATATCCCTTCTTGCATTATTATAGTAGTAATTTGTCTATTGCTGATTCCTTTTCTCAATTATTGTTTTTAGTATTACTATGTTTTATACTTCCACAGATAATTTTTGCAATTAGCCCGTCCGTGTTAAAATTTCTTAGGCTTCAGTTTCTTGAAAAGTTTAGGCTTAGCGTGTTGAATATAGGTATATTCATATCACTTTTAATTATATTGATTTTTCATCTTAATAAATGGATCTCGTTGGTCATTGCGATTCTATGTGTATGTGTGTCAATGCTGATTTATAATCATTTAAAAAAAGTAATTATAATACAGTTCATTTTGGCAATAACAAGTTGTTTTGTTTTAATGCCTAGTTTGTATTTTGCTGTTAACCAGGATAATGATACTTGGACAAAGCTTTCTAATGAATTAATAAGTGTAAAACTCGATAAAACTCCAAATATTTTTGTTATACAACCTGATGGTTATGTTAATATTTCAGAAATTAATTTGCCACCGTACAACTTTGATAACTCAACATTTTATGGCTGGTTATCTGAAAACGGCTTTATAAATTATCCCAATTTTAGGAGTAATTATTATTCGACATTGACTTCAAATGCGTCAATGTTCGCAATGAAACATCATTATTATTCTAATACGAATAGGAGTAATTTGAAAACTTTTAATGCCTTGGAGGCCATAGTTGGAAAAGATAACAATACACTTAAAATTTTAAAGAATAATAATTATAAAACTCATTTGATTACAGACAATACATATTTTCTTATAAACAGGACTCCGTTGGTTTATGATTATTGTAATGTACCTTTAAATAAGGTATCTTATTATGATACCGGTAATGTTAAAGGGGTTGATATTATTTCTGATTTTGAGAGTATCATTGATACATTGTCAAAGAATAAAAATTTCTTTTTTATAGAAAAAACGCTACCTAGTCATGTTATGTATAGTAAGCGTTTGTCAAAAGGCATAAGCCAAGAACGCATTGAATATTTGGATAGATTAGAATTAGCAAATGAGTGGATTAAAAGGCTGTTTGAAAAGATTAAGAAGTTTGATGAAGAAGCATTTGTTGTTATTGTCGCAGACCATGGCGGCTATGTTGGACTAGAATATACTCTAGAAGCAGTTAATAGAAAGTTGAATCCTACTGAAATAAAATCTGCTTTTAGTAGTATGTTGAGTATAAAATGGCCGCAAAAAATTAATTCTAAAGGTTTGAAATTTAAAAGTAATGTGAATTTATTTAGAAATGTATTTTATAGTCTAACAGAGAATAAAAACTTAGAAAAAAAGACGTTAGAAGACACTAGTTTCATTCCTTATTTTGAAAACGGTAATTATAGTTTTTATAAATGTATTGATAAGGATTATAATATTATCTTTAAGCCAGCAACACCAAAGGACTAATTATTTTTTAAGTATAATCTTTGTTTAATGTTTTAAAATACAATTTAAATTTATTGGATGATTGGAACAACTTTGTTTCAGCATCAAAAAATGGGACGTTTCTTTTCCATCGTAGTTTTATGGAATACCACTCCGATAGATTTGAAGATTATTCATTATTAGTTTATAAGAAAGAAAAACTTGTAGCCTTGCTGCCTGCCAACAAGGAAGGTAATACTGTTTATTCACATCAAGGATTAACCTATGGAGGGCTAATTTTACCTTATGCCTTGTCGGCAATTAATGTGTTTTCAATTTTTGACGCTATTGTTAGTTTTTTGAAAGTAAATCATATTGAAGAAATACATATAAAGCAGATACCTGAAATTTATTGTAAAAGCGCCACAAACGAAATAGCTTATGTGTTAGGTCAAAGTGCAAATTTATACAGGAGAGATATGGTTTTGGCAATCGATTACGCTAAGCCATTAAATATTCATAAAACTAAATTAAAGCACTATAAAAAAGCAGAGAATTTAAATTTGACAATTAAAGAAGAAACTAAATTCGATAGTTTTTGGAGTCAAGTTTTAGAGCCAAGATTATTAACTAAACACAATGCTAAGCCAGTACACTCGATCAATGAAATACAGCTTTTGTATAGTCGTTTCCCCGATAAAATAAAACAATTTAATATTTATTACGAAGACCGTATTTTGGCTGGTTTAACTGTTTTTGAAACTGCTACTGTTGTAAAATCCCAATATGGAGCAACAACTAAAGAAGGCGAAAGGTTTAGAGCTCTTGATTATTTGTTTTTACATTTAATAAAAGAATATAAACTAGTAGGTAAAAAGTTTTTTTCAATGGGAACAGTTGTCGAGGATAATGAATTGAAGTTCAATCAAGGACTTTTAAAACAAAAGGAAGAGTTAGGTTGCGATATTTACACGCAAGATTTTTTCAGGCTAAAATTATAATGATACCATTTTTAGATTTAAAAAAAGTTAATGCTCGTTTCGATTTGGAATTTCAGGAGAAATTCAAACAGTTTTTGGAAGCAGGACATTACATTTTGGGAAATGAAGTATTAAAGTTTGAAAATGAATTTTCTAATTATTGTGGTGTACGCCATTGTATTGGTTTAGGAAATGGTCTGGATGCTTTGCGCTTAATTCTTGAAGCTTATAAAGAATTAGGAAAATTAAAAGAAGGGGACGAGGTAATTTTGCCAGCTAATACATTTATAGCTTCTGTGTTGGCAGTCTTACATGCTGGTTTAAAACCTATTTTGGTAGAACCTGTTGAAAGAACTTTTAATATCGCTCCGAACAAGGTCTCTAAGGTTTTTACAGATAAAACGAAAGCTATTATGGCTGTGCATCTTTATGGACAACTTTGTGATATGGATGCCTTAAATAAAATAGCCAGTCAATACGGACTATTAGTCATTGAAGATGCGGCACAGGCCCATGGAGCTATTTATAAGAATGGCAATAAAGCTGGGAATTTGTCACATGCAGCTGCTTTCAGTTTTTACCCAACTAAAAACTTGGGAGCTTTAGGCGATGCAGGAGCTGTTGTGACCAATAATGTCGAGCTTGCAGAATGTGTTAAAAAGCTCAGAAACTATGGGAGTTTAAAGAAATACGAAAATGAAAATCCTGGCTTCAATAGTAGATTAGACGAAATACAAGCCGTTTTTTTAAATGTTAAGTTAAAGAGTTTGGATACCGATAATGTGAGACGACGAGAGATTGCAGTTAGGTATATTAATGAAATTAACAACGAACAAATAACACTGCCTTATTACAATAATTCTCAGAATCATGTGTTTTATACATTTGTAGTTCGAGTGGATGAAAGGGAAAAATTCATTAAACATTTAGATGGAAATGGTGTAGGGTGGTTAATTCATTATCCCATAGCGCCTCATAAACAGAAAGCACTTTCTGGATTCAATTATTTAAGGTTTCCAATTACCGAAGCCATTCATGATACGGTTATAAGTTTACCGATAAGTCCAGTAATGACGGAAACAGAAGTGGATAAAGTGATCTCTGTAGTCAATGAGTTTTAAATTAGGACGTTTATATTTTAATTGCTAAATCAGGTATAAACCAATTTGATATTCCGATATATAAGAAATAATCTTTTGCTAAAAATAACCTCTGTCAATGCGGTCGTGATAGGGTTTAGACTTGTTATTTCTGTATTTGTCCAACGTATTTTGGCGTTAACCATAGGAGAAGCTGGAATTGCAAAAGTAGGACAGCTTCGAAATCTTGTAGAAATATTAAAAAGTGTTTCTACATTGGGGACTTTCAATGGGATTATAAAGTATGTTTCTGAATTTAAGGATAGTAGAGAGGAATTAGACAGGGTGTTTAGTACCACTTATGTATTTGGTGTTATAGGATCAGTTATAACATCTACGGTATTAATTTTTGTGTCAAATAGTTTGGCAATCAAATTATTTGGATCCGAAGAGATGAGCGATGTTGTTGTTATTTTGGCAGTACTCATGCCCGTTTTGGTTTTAATACGCTTTTTTAATGGTATAATTAATGGACTTTCCGAATATAAAAAATATGCCAAGATCGATTTAATTACCTATGTAATGTCAACCTTGTTGCTTTTACTTTTTCTTAAGTTTTACAGTCTTAAGGGTGTTTTACTGGCTATTATTTTAACGCCTGTTATACAACTTGGAGTTATAGGGAGCATTTTTGGAGCTGGTTTAAGGAGAATAGTAAAGGTTAATAGTGTTCGTTTTAAAATACCTTACTATAAACAATTACTAGGATTTGCACTTATGTCGTTTGTGTCGACTGTGCTTATTAACTATATTGAGATTGATATCAGGACTTCCATAACTAATCAGATTAGTGAAAAGGAAGCAGGTTATTGGACAGCTATAGGATTTATATCAAAAAATTACATGGTATTTTCTTCAGGAGTTTTTACACTTTATGTAATCCCAAGATTTGCAAAAATATATGATGGTAGTAGATTCAAGAAAGAAGTTGTTTATATCTATAAAACCTTACTCCCCATTTTTGGTTTGGGGATGTTATTGGTGTATATATTCAGAGAAACTGTTATAACGATTGTTTATCCTAATTTCACAGGGATGGAACCATTGTTTAAATGGCAATTGTTGGGAGATTTTATTAGGCTAGCTACTTTAGTGGTCTCACATCAATTTTTAGCAAAGAAAATGACCAAAAGTTTTATTGTAACTGAACTAATTTCGTTAGGTTTATTTTACTTTTTATCCAAAAGCCTAGTGCTTGTCTATGGGGCAGAAGGAGTGGTAATGGCCCATTTTTATAGATATATAGTTTACTTTGGAGTTGTAGTGTTTGCTGTGTGGAGATATTATAAAATTAATATGAATAGTTTTTACAATGGATAGAATATGCTCATTAATAATAGATGATGATGTCTATAACTTTAATGTGGAAGGGGATTTTTTTTGGGGACAGAAGGAATTGTTGTTTAAGGAAGAAGGTAATGTGATCTCCAAAATGCCATGGAAGGATGATGGTTTTAATATTGTTAAAGCATTTTCAGAAGATGAATTTGAAAAGTTGAAAAATTCCATTAGGGAAAATGTTATTAACGCTTTAAAGTTAAATGATGTCGACTTTAATGAAAGAACATTTTTATTGGAGGATTATCATAAAGTAGTGAAAACAGACGACTTACATAATAAAGTAATTAATGTTACCAGAAACTTAGAAAATTCGGATTTTGATTTTGACATAGAATTATTGGCAAACAATTTAGGTGTCGTTTTGGGGTGCAAGTTAACTTCTTGGGTCGAAGAACTTCAAAAGACTCATATACAAATCAGGATTAGCAGACCAAACTCTTTAGATATTAATCCACCTCATAGAGACGGTTATTTAAGTTATTGGCATGATATTATTAATGTTTGGATTCCAATAGTCGGGTGTAATGAGAAATCATCGCTTCCTGTTTTTCCTGGAAGCCATTTAATTCCTGAAAACGAAATTTTAAGAACAGCGAGTAAGGGAGCAAAAATTAATGGAAATACCTATTATGTTCCTTGTATTCTTGAGACTAAAGAAGGTGTCATAAAAATGGTAAGGCCAAACCCCATAAAAGGAGAAGCTTTAGTTTTTACGCCATATTTAATTCATGGTGCTGCTGCAAATTTAAATAAAGACCTTACTAGAGTTTCGCTAGAGCTCCGATTCCCTAAAGTAAAAGGTTAAAGTTGTGATTGCCATTTCTCTAAATATTGTTTGGCAATATCAATGTAATTATGGTGCTTTTCTACAAATTCTCGAGCATTATGCGAAATTTCCTGAATTTTCTTTGGGTTTAAAATCAACCACTCTAGTTTATTGGCAATATCATTAGTATCTGGAAGTGCATTAATAGCAACCGTATCTTCTTTTAAATTATAATAGTCCAACCATTCTTGTTCAGCTCCAGTAAAAACCACTTTGCCCATGGCCATAGCTTCCAGTGCATTGAAGCCTTGGTCGTAGGCGTAGACCTGGTCTAAAAGAATATGAGCTTCATCGAATTTTGTAATGTATTCATGATACGGTAAGTCTTCTACCGTACTAATCCGGATAAGATTTCCATGTTTTTCTTTAACGATATCCAAGGCAGCTTCAAAAATATCGTTCCCCTTTTTGTAATAGTTTTGCCTATTAATGCCGTGAAAAATTACTATTTTATTAGTAGGAGCTATAAGGTTAAAAGTTACTTCATTACAGTTTATGGCATGAGGAATCATTCCCAAATACTTATTGTGCCCCTTTAGAGGAATATGGTAATCTAAATCGTTAGAAATAACACCTTTTATTGTCTTAAAAATGTAATTATGGAGAATAAGGTGCTGGGGAGTCAAATAACTTAATGCAGGAGAGAAGTCTTTTTTAGAGCCTTTTTTTTCAAAATAAGGAGATAGTATAGAATATCTGAATTGCTTGTCAAAAGCAAATTTAACACTTGGATAATCTAAACCAGCTGAAAGCAGAAAACTGTGTTTGTTCCAACTAGATATTTGTTTGAAAATGTGTAATTGATCTTGACGGGAAAAGTCGAAAGGAGCTTCATTAATAAATTGTACAATGTCGTGACCCGACAGTTTATTTTTATTTTTTAGTATTTGGTGTTTTACAGAAATAGCGTGTATGTCAATATTGAAGAATCTTATAAAAAGACGTCTCAGCTTTTTTAAAAGATACCCTTCAAAATAATGTTTTATTTCAATGTCAACATTTACTTTTTTAAATCCGTCCCTGGTACTTACAACATGAGCTTCATGTCCTAAATGGCGTACCCCTTCTTTAATATTCCAATGTGTACGGTTAAATTCTCCAAAGAGTAAAATTTTCATATATATTTACCATGTCATTTTATATTTATGCAAAATAATAATAAAAAAAGGATTTGTATAGTTGCCCGCTCATTAGGAGAAGGAGGGGCTGATCGAGTGGCTTCATTACAATCAATTTTTTTGAGTGATTTAGGTTATGAAGTATATGTGGTTTCCTTTTGTAACTACATTAAGTATCCGTATAAGGGAATTTTATTGAATCTAGGAGAACTAAAGGACAACAATAATAACTTTCTGGGGAAAATAAAAAGATTATTAGTATTCAGGAAGTTTATAAATAACAATAAAATAGATGTTATAATTGATCATCGAGTTAGGAGTAGGCCATTATTGGAGGTATTGATAGCTTTTTTTGTATACAAGCCAGAAGTTATTTATATAGTTCATAATTACAAGATTGATTTATATTTTCCGTCAGTTAAGCAAGTAACCAGATTTGTCAACAAAAAGGCAAAGTGTATTGTAGCAGTTTCTTCGCAGATAGAACAAAAGGTAAAAGATGTCTATCGATTAAAAAATGTAAGGACAATTTATAACCCAATAGATTTTGATTTTATAAATAGCAATAAGAGTGAAAAGCTTAAGGTTAATTATAAGTATATCTTTTGGTACGGTAGACTGGAAGATGAACAAAAAAATATAAAACTTTTAATAGAAGCCTATAAAGAGTCGGATTTAGTATTGTTAGGAATAAAACTCATTATAATGGGTAGTGGTAAGGATGAAAATAAAATAAAGGAATTAATTTTCAATTTAGGCTTACAAGGTAATATAGTGTTATTGCCATTTTCTAAAAATCCTTTTGCATATATCAATAAATCAATTTTTGTTGCGTTGTCTAGTAGGTACGAAGGACTGCCTATGACAATTTTAGAATCACTAGCCTGTGGAATTCCAGTAGTTAGCGTAGATTATAATGAAGGAAACAATAAAATAGTTCAACATGGTTATAATGGACTGTTGGTTAAAAATAATGACGTTAAAGCATTAGCAGATGCGTTTAATACATTTGTTACAGATGAGGAGTTATATAAAAGATGTAAAAAAAATGCGAAATCAAGTGTCCGTTCTTATGATATAGAGCATGTAGCTAAAGAATGGGGAAAATTAATTGCTGAATAGATGAAAAATAAAACCATCCATGATATAGTTAGTATTAGCATTCCTAAGGTACATGACAAAAGAGGTGCTTTGGCTGTTATAGAAGGGGATATAATTCCTTTTAAAATTGAAAGGGTTTACTTCTTGTATGATGTGCCATCCGATGCTTATCGAGGAGGGCATGCACACAAAGAACTATATCAGTTTATTATCCCTCTAAGTGGGAGTTTTGAAGTATGTTTAAAAGATGGCGTTCAGGAAAAAACGATATTGCTTAATAAGCCCAATAAAGGACTTTTAATAGTACCTGGTATATGGAGGGAAATTGATAATTTTTCATCAGGAGCAGTATGTTTGGTTTTAGCCTCTTCTAAATTTAATGAGGAAGATTATATTAGAAATTACGATGATTTTTTATCATTTAAACAATCTTAAATAGATACTATTATTTAAGACCAAAGTTCTCATGTGGTTTAAAAATTTAAGTATTGATACTGGGAGTTTTAAGAGTGTTTTTTGTTTAAAAGATAAATTATTGAAATCAATGTCTTTAATCGTCTTGAAGTAAATGTTGTTATCACCATTTATTTTAGACCTTAAAGCTAAGCCATAACGTTTCAAATCTACAAAGGACTTCATATGTGGATACTTTTTTTCGTTATGTTTTAGTGAATAAAATAATCTAAATTGGTTTAAGTTAAGATTTGATTTTGAAAGGCTATTTGAGATATACCTGCTGTATGTCATCGTAACTGTTGGATTATAGACCATTTTATGATTAATAGCGAATTTTATCCATATATCGAGGTCTTCAGCACCATCATATTGTTTTTTAAACATTCCTAGATTAATTAAAGAAGTTTTCCTTAAACAAGTACAAGAAGTATAGATTAATGAATCGGATTTATTCAATTTAAAAAAATCGTCAATTATGAGAGGAATTTGTTCGTCTTTAAAGTTGTGGTTAGCAGGTTTTATGATTTTTTTATTATAATTAATTTCATAGTTATTGCAATAAAGATCTACGTCTGGAAAAGCTTGAATGCTTTTATAAAAGACTTCTAAATGGTTTGGTTTCCAAAGATCATCGGCATCCAGTAAGGCAATATATTTGGAGTTGGCATAATGAATCCCATGGTTACGTGTCAAAGAGACGCCTTGGTTTTTTTGTTGAATTATACATATCCTATGGTCTTTAAATTGGGAAACAAGTTGGTAGCTATTATCTGTACTCCCATCATCAACAATAATAACTTCAAAATCTTTAAAAGACTGCTCAAGAACACTATTAATAGTTGCTTCTATATAATCTTCTTTATTGTATAAGGGTATGATGACAGAAAAAAAAGGCATTAGGCTAACACATGTTGAATTCAGACATTATTTTTTGAGAGATCGTTTTGGCTGCAATTAATTTTTGGCCGGTTATAGAGCCTTTTATTAAATTGCTTTCAATAAAATTATATAAAAAAGTGTTTATATCATTTTCTAAAGGAGAAAAATCCACGGCCTCTTTTAAAATGGTTTTTAAATTAGAATTGTTAGTGTATTTAATGCATAGTTTTGGATTGTCGTAATAAGAATTTCCTAAAACTACAACTGACTTTTTTAAGGCAATAGCCTCAATGCCAACGGTAGAATTGTTTATAACAACTACTCTTGCCAAGTCTAATGAAGCTTTTAGGTTCGGGATGTTGTCAAAAGGAATATTATTTCTTTGAGCGTATTCATATAGATTTTGTTCATATTTGCCTTTATAGAGAGGGTGTTCCCTAATTAATAAGTGCGAACCTTGAGGTAAGTTTTCATATATGGCTTTCAGTATTTGATAGTGATTTTTAAAATGGGGGCTGTGATATATCATATTAACATCCATGGGTACTTGTAAAATCAATAGATATGTTATGGTCTTTTTATCAGCTACTTTTAAATAACTAGATTTAGATCTTTTAGGGAAAGTAATGAAAGGAAAGGTGTCAGTATGTTTTAAATCGGGTGGATATATAAAGGTTTTGCTTAGAGAGAAATCAAAAATGAAGTCCAATCCCCGATAAAGAGGGGATCTTCTGTATTTTATTGATTTTGGACTATTTAAAAAATCATAAACTTTCTTTTTTTGTTTCTCTGTAACCCTCTCATTTTTTTTAAGTTCAAAATCCCTTGTTGAAGCATTGGCATTAACTCCTTTTGGATCTAAGATAGTAGAGCCGAAGGGTCCTTGCTCGATATAATATGTTTTAATATGGTTGAGTTTGCTTAGGGCGACACAGGATTCAATGCATAGTCTGGAATCACCTATTAATAGAATAATATCTGGTTTGTTTTTTGCAAAATACTTGTCAAAAAGGTCTAAATATGCTAAAGTTTGTATTAATAAACGTTCCTTTGGGATCTCATTGTTTAGCTTAACATGAAAATTGAAAAGTTCTTTATAAGGAACATTTTTGTAGATATCTTTAGAATTAATTATTCTTAAATACTTTTTTTTGTTTTTTATTACACTTAGCCATGCTTTGAAAGGTAACCAATAATTAAGATTAAATCTAAAACAATTATAAAGGAATCCACTTAAATAGATGCTTCCTATTTTAAAATTTAAGTAAAGCCCTTTATTACTGAGTTCTTTTTTTATGGCTAAAAAGAACCGAGAATGCTTGTCGTAGTATCCAATGCATAATATATTCATTAAGTTTAGATAATAATTTTCATTTATCCTGGTGTAACTTTTTTAAAAAGAAGTCATTTAGTTTTTTAATAAGTTAATGAAACGGAACTTTTCTTCTCATATATTCCAAAGACATAATCGCTTTTGTAGCGTTTTAAATATGCATCCTCTAACTTAAATAAATTATCTAGTGTTTTCTCTTTTTCATCAGTTAAATTAATAAAGTGATGAGATAAGTCTTTAAGAACAGGCATTAGTAAATTTCCACCATAGAACACTTCATATTTTGTGTTGTAATATTTGTGAATAGCTGGTATTATAGTTTCAGATTCTACACACTCAGATGGATCGGCAAGAATTACTCTTATTAAGCCCGATCCATAAACTTTGTTTTTGTGGAAATTTACACCATACCGTCTTCTGAATTTTTTTGGGATTAATTTTAAAGCTCTATTTATATATTTTATTTGGTGTTTAGGGAATTGAAGTCTATTTGGTCCGGTATATTCGTTTATAATTAATTTGCCATTTTTTTTAAGAGCGCTTTTTAGCTTGTCTCCTAAGAGTGTCTCTATATCTTTAAAATGGTGTAATGAGGCGTGAAAAAAGACAATGTCAAAATAGTTTTCTTTAAACTTATGATCATAGATGTTTCCAGCCTTAAAAGTAATGTTTTTAAGATTGTTTTGTTTTGCTGTTTGCTTTGCTTGATTTAATAAGGCCTCACTTATATCAATGCATAAGATTTCTTCGAAATTCTTAAAAGAAGCAAATTTGAGTTCGTGTTTACAAACTCCACTACCGATAGAAAGCATTTTTATTTTGGTTGAAGAATCCAAAAAATTTTTAACAACAAACTCCTCATAACTACATTTCGGATTCCCTGTTATTAAGGTGTTCCAACGTTTATGAACCATTGGGATTATTGACCAATTTGCTGATTTTATATTGGTGTCATTAAAAGCACTTTTTGTTCTTTTTAGGTTGTTAAAACTAAATTTTGACAAAATAAAAGATGAACCTCTTAATCTGAGTTTGATATAAGTGTCAATTATGTCGTCTATTGTTACTAATCGTTTCATGTTCTTCAATAGAAATAAGTTTTATGTCTCTTACAGAAGAAGTTGTATCACCCCTTCCTCTGCACCACCTCATAAACTTCATTTTCGTCACACTTTAGCGTTTTGCTAGGGTATTTAAGTAGTAATGCATAATCGTGCGTAGCCATAAGGATGGTGTTGCCATTTTTATTAATATCTTGTAAGACCTCCATTACTTCTACACTGGTTTGCGGGTCTAGGTTGCCTGTAGGTTCGTCTGCAAGGATCAGTTCGGGGTTGTTTAGCAAGGCTCTGGCTATGGCTACACGTTGCTGTTCACCACCCGACAGTTCATGCGGAAATTTAAACCCTTTTGTCTTCATGTCTACTTTTGCAAGAACCTCTTCCACACGCGCGTTCATTTTTGCTTTATCCTTCCAGCCCGTAGCTTTTAATACAAAAAGAAGATTGTCATTTACCGTTCTATCTGTTAATAATTTAAAATCTTGAAAAACAACGCCTAGTTTGCGTCTTAAAAAAGGAATATCCTTTTCCTTAAGGTGTTTTAGGTCGTAATCTACTATTTGGCCTTCACCTTCTGTTAGGGGCAAATCGCCATAAAGTGTTTTCATGAAACTACTTTTCCCTGTGCCCGTTTTTCCAATTAAATACACAAAATCCCCTTTGTGCATTTCAACATTAACATTAGAAAGTACTAGGTTGTCACCTTGATATATGGCAGCATTTTTTAATTGTAAGATAGGATTTGACATAAATGAAAGCCGATTATTTTTTTATTGACGTAAATGTATTATTAATTGATTAAAAGTTAAAGGTTATAGATTAAAAGTTAATAACGAACCAATTTCGATAAAATTGAATACAGCTAATAAAATACGGTCAACTTTTTCAAAATTTAATAACTCAGTTTATAATTATAGCACGATTATTGCGTTAAAGGATAAGATTAAAGTATCTTTGAATCTAATAAAAACGACACTTAATGATTAAAAAAAATATCGTTTTCTTCCTTGTAGCACTTGGTGTTACTTTTCAAATTATCGGACAACAATCGGCAGCTTACACCAATAGTTTGGTCGATTATCAAAAAGCATTGACACTTTATAATAACCAACAGTATCTAGCGGCCCAGGGCATGTTCTCTAATGTAAAAAGAACGACCAAAGAAGCGGTCTTAAAATCAGATTGTGCCTATTATATAGCCAATTGTGCGGTGCGTTTAAACCAACAAAATGCAGATCAGTTGGTAGAAGATTTTGTGGAAGATTATCCTACAAGTACAAAGCGCAATACAGCCTTTGTCGATGTTGCCGATTATTACTTTGCAAATGGGAAATACGCTCATGCCAGAAAGTGGTATAATAAAGTTGATGAAGCCAGTCTAGCTAGAAGTGAAAAAGAAAAATTTAATTTTAACAATGGATATTCTGCCTTTTCGGCGAAGCAGTATAAAGATGCCAAAAAGTATTTAAGTCGTGTTGAAAGTTCTCAGACCTATGGATCCCAGGCAAAGTATTATATTGGTTTTATGGCTTACGAAGGGGACGATTATAGTAAGGCAAACGAGTATTTCGATCAGGTAAGTGATCAGGAACGCTACAAGGAAAGGCTGTCTTATTACCAGGCAGATCTCAATTTTAAGCTAGGTAATTTTGAAAAGGCCATCGAGTTGGCTAAAGATCAGTTAAACAATCGCAGACAAGATGGCGAAGCATCACAATTGTCGAAGATAATAGGAGAGAGTTATTTCAATCTAAAAGAGTATGAGAAAGCGATTCCTTATTTAAAAGCGTATCAAGGTAATAGAGGAAAATGGAATAATACCGATTTTTACCAGCTAGGATATGCTTATTACAAACAAAAAGATTACGAAAAAGCTGTTTCAGAATTCAACAAGATTATTGGGGGTGATAATGCCATTGCCCAAAACGCCTATTACCATCTTGGGGAAAGTTATGTGTACCTTGATAAAAAGCAAGAAGCCTTAAATGCCTTTAGGAATGCTTCGCAAATGACCTATGACTTAAAGATACAAGAGGATGCGTGGCTCAATTATGCAAAGATTAGTTACGAAATAGGAAACCCATACCAGTCAGCCCCTCAGGTTTTAGCAGAATATCTGGATCGCTATCCCAATACGGGGTATAAGGACGAAATAGAAACCTTATTGATAGACTCGTATATTACTTCCAAGAATTATAAAGAAGCACTAAAACTATTGGAAGGCAAAAGAAGTTTTGAAAATAAAGTAGCCTATCAAAAAGTAGCATTTTACAGGGGGATTGAACTTTACAACGAAGGAAAATATTTAGAAGCTGCTTCACTTTTTAACCAATCCTTAAGCGAGCCTAGAGATGATATTTACACAGCTAGGGCAACTTTCTGGAAAGCCGAAGCCGATTACAATTTAACAAATTACGATGATGCATTAGTTGGTTTTAAACAATTTCAACAGCAGGCCAATGTTTCAACGATTACAGAAATAGATAATATAGATTATAATTTGGCCTATACCTATTTTAAACTAAAGAACTATTCGCAAGCTATTGACCATTTTAATCGATTTATAGATACAAATGGAGGAGATGAAGTTAGATTGAATGATGCCTACTTGCGGTTGGGAGACGCCTATTTTGTTTCGAGCGATTATAATGATGCAATCAAAGCTTATAATAATGCAATAAAAATTGGTGAGATTGAAGCCGATTACGCCTTCTTTCAAAAAGCTTTAAGTGCAGGTTATATTGGCGAAACATCGCGAAAGATATCAGAGTTGAAGACTTTTATCGATACCTATCAAAAATCTAAATTAAGAGATGATGCCATGTATGAGCTGGGTAATACCTATGTTAAAATAAATGAGACAGAAAAGGCAATACAATTGTATGATCGTTTGGGATCCGAATACCGTATGAGTTCTTTTGTGCCTAAAGCAAAATTAAGACATGGGCTAGTGTATTACAACACAGGGAAAAATGAACAGGCATTAACTAAATTTAAACAGGTTGCGGGCGACTATCCAGGGTCTCCAGAAGCGGTTCAGGCTGTAGCCACGGCTCGGTTGATTTATATTGATTTGGGGCAAGTAGATAATTATGCCGCCTGGGTACGGACTTTAGACTATGTAGAAGTGAGTGATGCCGATTTGGATAATGCAGCTTACGAAGCGGCCGAAAAACAGTATTTAGACAATAATATCGATAAGGCCATTAAGCAATTTAACAATTACCTAAACCAATTTTCTAATGGAATCCATGCTTTACAATCCCATTTTTATGTAGCACAGCTGTATTATAAAAAGAATCTAACCGAAAATGCAGCTCCCCATTACCAATATGTGGTTGAGGCGTCTCAAAATGAGTTCACAGAAGAGGCCCTGTCGCGTTTGTCTCAGTTTTATTTGGAGAGTAAAGATTGGAACAAGGCTATGCCATTGTTGGTACGCTTAGAAGAAGAAGCTAACCATCCGCAGCATGTGGTTTTCGCGCAATCCAATTTAATGAAGGCAAATTACCAGTTAAAGAATTATAACCAAGCAGTCTCTTATGCAGAAAAAGTACTTGCCAATACAAAGATCGATAATAAGATAAAAAGTGATGCACATGTTATTATCGCACGTTCTGCTATGAAAACTGGCGATGAAGATAAAGCAAAGTTAGCCTATGAAAAGGTTGAAAAAGTAGCAACAGGAGAAACAGCAGCCGAAGCCTTGTACTTTAATGCGTATTTTAAAAATAAGGAAGCGAGTTATGAAGCCTCTAATGAATTGGTTCAAGAATTAGCTAAGGATTTTTCAGGGTATAAATTTTATAGTGCAAAAGGATTGGTGCTCATGGCTAAGAATTTCTATGCTCTGAAAGATGCGTTTCAAGCAACTTATATTTTGGAAAGCGTTATAGAGAACTTTAAGGAGTTTGAGGAAGTTGTTTCAGAAGCCAAAGAGGAATTGACCAAAATTAAGTCCAAAGAGGCTAAAACTAATGCATCCATTCAAGAAGGAAATTAAACACGAGATGTCTTTATTAAAATAAATTCAGCAAGAAGTCATTTAAAAATATAAAACATATGCGAAAGCACATCAAAAATATATTAATAGGCGTTTTTACATTTACAGTAGGAATGGCATTTTCTCAAGATAGAAGTAAAGACACCATTACAACTGGAGTAATAAATGTAGTTAAGCCCTATACCCCGTCCATATCAGATGCTTTTAAAGTAAAAGAAACACCAACTTTAGATGATGATGCAACTGAAACAAAAAAGGAAATAAAATATAATATATTCTCGTTTCCAGTTGCCTCTACTTTTACCCCTGCTAAAGGAAAAGCAGCAGTGATTGAAAAAGTAAAGCCAGCTAAGTTATATGATAATTATGCTACTTTGGGAGTGGGTAGTTACACTAGTATTTTAGGAGAGGTATATTTAAACAATGCTATTAGCCGTACAGAAAGTGTTGGAGGCTATCTAAGTCACCATTCATCGCAAGGCGATGTGGAAGATGCAGTATTTGATAATGATTTTTCAAATTCTAAACTTAATATTAATTATACTTCCAGACTAAGAGATATGTCATGGACAGCCGAAGCAGGCTTTCAGTATCAAACTTATAATTGGTATGGGGTGGCTAAGTCGCAAATAGACGATGCTACATCTGCAAATATCGATGTTGGTCATGCTTTTTATAATGCTTATTTAGGAGGTGACTTGGCTTTCGAGAATACCTATGTTAATTCAGGTAATATGTTATTTAGACGTTTTGGTGACAATCAGGGATCTGGAGAAAATAGGTTTAAGATTAAAGCTATTGTAGATGTACCTATCAACAGGGAAGAAGTATTAACAGAGATAACGTTTGATTATTTAGGCGGGAGTTTTGAAAGAGCTTATGGTGTTGATGAAGAATTGAAATACGGAAATTTTCAGATAGGAATAGCGCCAAGTTTTCAATTAAAACAAGATGATCTTACAGTAAATTTGGGAGTGTCTGCTTATTATTTGAACGATATGGAGGCAAAAGAAAGTAAGTTTTATATTTATCCAAAAGTAACGGCTTCGTACCGATTGGTTAATGATATCCTTATTGCTTACGGAGGTATAGAAGGCGGTTTGGTTCAGAACTCCTATTATAGCTTTGCAAACGAGAATCCGTTTGTGTCACCGACTCTGTTTATTATGCCAACCGATCAATTGTATAATGCCTATATAGGTTTGAAGGGAAAAGTTTCCAGTAATATGAGTTATAATATTAGTGGGCGTTATTTGGCAGACAGGAATAAAGCATTGTTCAGAAATAATGAAATAACCAACACCTCACAAGATTATTCCTATGGTAATTCTTTTGGAATTGTATATGATGATGTTGATACCTTTAGTCTTGCAGGCGAATTGAGCTTTGATATGAATAGGAATTTCACATTGGCCATAAAAGCAGCTTATTACACATATAATGCAGACACAGAAACCGAAGCATGGAACTTACCAGATATAGAAGGATCCTTATTTTTGGATTACCAAATTAATGCACATTGGTTTACCGGTGCAAATATATTTTATGTAGGAAAGCGTAAAGATCAGTTTTATTTAAACGATGGGACTATTACTTCACCGTTTACGGTTAATCTCGATAGCTATTTTGATGCCAATGCCCATGTAGGGTATCACATTAACGAGCAGTTTTCAGTATTTGCTAAAGCTAATAACATAGCCAATAACAGTTATCAACGTTGGCAGAATTTTCCAGTACAAAGCATTCAGTTTTTAGCAGGGGCTACTTATAAGTTTGATTTTTGATATAAATCGATGAGAAAAAGCCTTTTCTTATTTTTTCTAGCAGTTATAAATTTTTGTCTTGCGCAAAATGTTACTAAGTGCTCTGTATTTTCAGAGAAAGCAATTCAGTTAACCAAACAACAGGTTGTTTATGATTCTAGCTATTTTTCAATTGATTATCCAAATGGTGATGTTCCTGAAAACAAAGGCGTTTGTACCGATGTGGTTATTCGAGCATATAGAAAAATAGGCTTAGATCTGCAAAAGGAAGTGCATGAAGATATGAAAGCTAACTTTAGTTTATATCCTAAAATATGGGGGTTGAAAACTACAGATAAAAACATTGATCATAGGAGAGTGCCTAACTTAATGGTGTTCTTTAAACGTAAAGGTCTAGAGAAGAGCATAACCAAAGATCCAACAGATTACCTTCCTGGTGATATCGTTTGTTGGAATTTGGGTGGAGCAATAACACATATTGGGATCGTAGTTAATATAAAATCCAAAGACGGAAAACGAAATTTGATAGTTCATAATATTGGTAAAGGACAAGTTTTAGAAGATTGCTTATTTGACTTTAAAATAATTGGACATTATGGGTGTTTACAGTGAAAAGATAATGTCATTCCTGCAGAGATAGGAATCCGTTCAATTAAAATGTATTACACTTGGTGGATTTCTAACTACACAAGAAAAACAATTAGCTTAATCTAGCCAAATAATCAAAATGATCGCCCTCTACAACTAATTCGCATTGTAGGCCAACAGTTTCACTAGCAAACTTTAGAGTGTTGAAATCAAGATAAAGCCATTTCAAGGGGATTTCGGTTTCATCTTTATAGCTTAAAAAGTAGTCCAGTTCCCCATAGTAATTGGTATTAGTATCTATCCAAAAGCCGCCATCTTCATCTTCATACATATATTTTATATCAGAAGAATCAATCAGGATCTGACCGTTTGGTTTCAATAAGCTTTTTAAATGAATTAAATATTTGGAAAGCTGTGATAACTCTTGGAAAATACCAGTACCGTTCATCAGTAATAAAATGGTGTCAAAGGTGTCCGTTTCATCTAAGAGGTGTTTCAATTCTGTATTTTTAATGCCCCTTAACGCACAAACATCAATGGCACCTTGTGAAATGTCAATAGCCTTTACCTTAAGACCTTGCTTTTGTAAATACAAACTATGACTGCCAGCACCGCAACCTACGTCTAAAATAGTTCCTTTTGCTAAGTTTAAGGCTTTTTTTTCCAGTTTGGGCATGTCTTTATAATCCCTAAACAGGTAGGGAAGTGGTAAAATATCATCATCAGAAATACTGGTGGAAGTAATAATGTCTTCAGTATAATGGCCCTTTTGGTAATCCAATAAAGCAGTTCCAAATAGATCTTTCATAGTTGTTTATGTCAATTTTAGACTATTAAAAGTCATTACGGTAGTGTGTTAGGTGCTTTAATTATTTAGTAATTCTTACTTCATAGGCAGCAAAATCATTATTTTTGCGCCATGCAAGATGTTGTAAATAACCTTCCGAAACAGGCCAAAGATAAACATAACGAGAACAAAAAATTCTTTGCAAGATTAAAAAAGAAACCGCCAAAGAATTTGGATTATGTTATGCAGGAATTGCACGAAGAGGAATTTAGGGAAACCAATTGTTTAGAGTGTGCCAATTGCTGTAAAACAACAGGGCCGTTGTTTACCGATAAGGACATTGATAGGATTGCTAAGTTTTTTAAACTGAAACCGCAGCAATTTATCGATCGGTATTTAAGGATCGATGAGGATAATGATTACGTATTGCAAAGTGTACCCTGTACGTTTTTGGGAGCCGACAATTATTGTTCAATTTACGAAGTTCGCCCAAAAGCCTGCCGGGAGTTTCCGCATACCGACAGAAAGAAGTTTCAACAAATATCGCATCTAACCCTGAAGAATGTAGCAATATGTCCCGCCGCTTTCAATATAGTTGAAACCATGAAGAAACGTTTAAAAGTATAATACACTACTGATTAAAGTTACTTTTCCTAAGTGATAGCGTTTTCGATTTTTTAGTATCTTTAAAATCAAATTTTTAACGCTTTGGAAACCATATTAACCTATTTCGAAACCATTCCTTCGTTTCACAGAAGTATAATTTTAGTTGGAGGGCTTACTTTTTTTTGGATGTTGGAAGGGGCTGTACCCTTATATAGATTCAATTATAAAAAATGGCGACATGCCATTCCGAATATCTTCTTTACGCTCACTACTGTAGTGATTAATTTTGTATTGGCCTTTTTATTGTTACAATCGGCCGACTCGGTAATGGCAAACGATTTTGGAATTCTTAACTGGCTTCCAGAAATGCCTATGGGGCTGTATCTTATCCTTGGCGTATTCCTAATGGATTTTTTTGGAGCCTATTTGCCACATTATGTAGAGCATAAAGTAAAGTTTTTATGGATGGTACATTTAGTACATCATACAGATCATGAAGTCGATACAACTACAGCTAACAGGCACCATCCGTTAGAGAGTGTTATTCGATTTGTGTTTACCTTGATGGGCGTTTTTATAATTGGGGCACCAATGGGTATTGTAATGTTATATCAATCTATGTCTATAGTGGCTACCCAGTTTACCCATGCTAATATAAATTTACCAAAAGGTGTAAATCATATTTTAAGTTATGTACTGGTGTCTCCCGATATGCATAAAGTACATCACCATTATATGTTGCCTTATACGGATTCTAACTACGGAAATATTTTTTCTGTTTGGGACAGGCTTTTGGGGACTTATATGGAATTAGATCGAGAGAAAATAGTATTTGGCGTAGATGTTTTTCCCGATCCGGTGGAGAATGGAAATATTAAAGATTTATTAAAGCAGCCATTTCAGAAATATAAAAAGCCAACCATTATTCCCGAAAAAGATTAGTCGTAGATTAAATATTTAGATCGGGTTGCTTTAAACGATTCCAGCCCTTTTTGCCAACTTGTTTTGATAACATCTTCACTTAAACCTTGTTCAATTTGTTGTTGTAATTTTTTAGTGCCAGCTAATTTGGTGAAAAAGGCATTAAAAAAGGTTGATTTGTTTGTTGTGTGGTTGTAACTTTCAATTAGCCAAGAAAGGTTTAAAGTACTTAACGTAGGAGTTTTTGTCAAGTTTTTGCCATAACACTGCTTGTTTTGGTGCTTGGGATATTTTGCACCTTCATTGGGTGTCGGTGTGAATCGATACTCATAAATATTGGAGTTAAGGAAAGGGCTTCCAAAAATTTGAAATTGTAAATTCGTTCCTCTACCCGCACTAACATTGGTGCCCTCAAAAAAACACAAGCTGGGGTACAGGTTAATAGCTTTTGGGTTAGGTAAATTTGGAGATGGTTTTATAGGTAAATCATAAGGCGTCTTATGTGTGTAGTGCATAACAGGTATTATTTTTATGTTGCATTGTATGCCGTTTGCTAACCATTTTTCGCCATTGATCATTTGAGCATATTCTCCAATGGTCATACCATGGACTATTGGTACGGGGTGCATGCCAACGAAACTTTTGTTGGATGTTTCTAAAACGGGGCCATCAATATAGTGGCCATTTGGATTTGGCCGATCTAATATCATAACAGGGATTTGCTGTTCGGCACAAGCTTCCATTACATAGTGTAAGGTGGAGATGTATGTGTAAAACCGCGCACCTACATCCTGTATGTCAAAAATAATAATGTCAAGATCTTTAAGTTGCTCCTCTTTTGGCTTTTTATTGCTGCCATAAAGGGAAACAATAGGCAATCCTGTTTTAGTGTCGATGCCGTCTTTTACTACTTCCCCTGCATCTGCTTTTCCACGAAATCCATGTTCAGGAGCAAACACTTTAGTAATATTTATATCTAATAGTAAAAGGGAATCTACCAAATGGGTAAATGTATTTTCCGTTTTAAAAATAACACTTGTTTGATTGGCAACAATACCAACACGTTTATTTTGTAATAGAGGTAAATAGATTTCTGTTTGATTGGCACCAACATATGGTTTGGTTTTTTGAGGTTCGTTTATTTGGTCTTCTTGTTTTTGATGGTCCGCTTGGGATTTTGAAATGTTTGCACAAGAAATTAGTATTAAAACAAATAATAAAACTGTATTTTTGAAAATCTTAAACCCCATGGTATAATTTGAATTACGAATTTTTTATAGCTAAACGTATTATTGGTAGTAAAGCATATAAAAGTAGTATATCGGCACCAATAATAAAAATAGGCATTGCAGCAATCGCAATTGGGTTGGTAGTAATGATGGTTGCCATAGCTACCGGAATTGGTTTGCAGCAAAAAATACGTGATAAGGTTGTTGCTTTCAATGGGCACTTAACTATAACCAATTACGATAGCAATAATTCCCAGGAGAGTATCTTTCCAGTCTCAAAAAACCAGAGTTTTTACCCAGAATTTAAGTCGGTTCAAGGCATTACGCATATACAGGCAGTAGCGACAAAGTTTGGAGTTATTCGTACCGAAACCGATTTTGAAGCTCCTGTTTTTAAAGGAGTAGGAGACGATTATGACTGGAGTTACTTTAACGATTTTCTTATTGAAGGCAGGTTGCCGCTGTTCAAAGAGAAGTGGAGCGAAGAAGTTCTAATTTCAGAATATCTTGCCAAGAGATTAAGATTTAAGGTAGGGGACGAATTTCAAATGGTGTTTGCTAAAGATGATCCCGAAAAATTGCCTAGTTATCTTAAATGCCGTGTCGTGGGTATATATAATTCTGGGTTTCAGGACCTGGATAAACAATATTTGATCGGGAATATTCGTCATTTACAACGTTTAAACAAATGGAAAAGTGATGAGATCGGGAGTTTTGAAGTGTTTATTGAAAATTATGACGATCTAGAGGAGAAAGGCCCCGAGGTTTATAAACAAATACCGTCGTTATTGGATGCTTTTACAGTAGTCGATAAATATGCCTCAATTTTTGAATGGATCAATATTTTTGATAAAAACATATATGGTATTATTGGTATCATGATTCTTGTGGCAGGTATTAATATGATAACCGCCTTATTGGTTTTAATCCTTGAGCGTACGCAAATGATAGGTATTTTAAAAGCATTAGGAAGTAATAACTGGAGTGTTCGAAAGGTGTTTTTATATAATGCTTCTTATCTAATTCTTTTGGGGTTGTTTTGGGGGAACCTTATAGGGTTAGGACTGTTGTTTACACAAAAGTATTTTAAGCTATTTCCTTTAGATCCAAATGTTTACTATGTGTCCGAAGCACCTGTGTACATAAGTTTTGGGTATATCATGACTTTAAACATAGGAACCTTGATACTTTGTTTATTAATGCTTTTGGTGCCATCGTACATCGTTACTAAAATTTCGCCTGTTAAGGCTATAAGGTTTGAATAGCCTATAAATTGGAATTAATCTGGTAAAGATTTGTTTAAATGTTTTGTCTGGAGCTACAATTGGTAGTAGTGAATAGTTCAAAAAAAAATATTTGTGGTAGGCAATGTTTTATATTAGCATATTCTAATGAAATTTCGACATTCCATAGTAATTCGTTTAGCACTGTTTTTTACAGGACTTATTATCTTTTCTATTTTATTATCGGGGTATTTGGTTTTTGAAAAATCTTCAAAGGTTATTACCGAATATGCTAGAAATCGTATTGTACACGAATCCGAACTAGCCGAGCAAGCTTTTTATGCCTTATTGGGTGAGGTTTCTAATGATATTGCAGTAATAGCTTCAAGTCCAACATTAGGTAATTATGTACAGAAACCATCGGTGAGAACCATTCAGGATATCAATACCTTATTTAAAAGTGTATTAAGTAATAAAGCGTCTTACTTTCAAATACGGTTTATCGGGCTAGAAAATAATGGAAGGGAGATCATCAGGTTCGATAAGAAAGAAGGTCGTGTTTTTAAATCAGACGAACTTCAGGAAAAAGGAGATCGGGATTATTTCAAGGAAGCAATAGCTATAGAAAAGGGAGCGCTCTACTTTTCCAAAATCAATCTTAATGAAGAATATGGACTTGTTAGTAAGCCGTATATTCCAACGTTAAGAGCTGCAAGTCCAATTTTTAATGCCAATAACGAGGTTGTTGGAATTGTAGTAATTAATGTTGATCTAACCAGATTATATGTAACACTGGATAAAATATCCAAAGAAGAATCTCAACTGTACTTAATTAACAAAGAAGGAGATTATTTATATGCATTAGATAAAGACAAACTGTTTGCTTCGCAAACAGGTAATAATGATAATTTTTATTCAGATTTTAAGATAGATTCCAATGCAGTTTTTGATTCAAAGCAGGTTGTAAATGGTTTACAAGTAAACTTAGATAATAATCTGCTTAGTTATGTAAAACAATTAAATTACTTTAAAGGAAAACGAAACTTTTATCTGGTAGCTGCTGTAAAACAAGATATTTTGCTGAAAAGTGCACATGCTGTTAGAGCAAATAGCTTGCAGGCTTTACTGTTGGTATGTTTGATCTGTATTTTGTTGTCATGGTTTTTTGTGAGTGTTATTTCCCAAAAGATCAATCAAATTACAAAGGCCATTAGCAACTACGATGAAGGCTTGGTTAGCGATATCCCATTGCCAGTTAGTAGGAACGATGAAATAGGTGTTTTGGCCAGAACGTTTAAAAAGATGAAAATTAAA
Organism: Snuella lapsa; assembly: GCF_039539345.1. Lineage (NCBI taxonomy): Bacteria > Pseudomonadati > Bacteroidota > Flavobacteriia > Flavobacteriales > Flavobacteriaceae > Snuella > Snuella lapsa. The sequence continues at coordinate 58,780 of NZ_BAABCY010000053.1, forward strand.
ATCGATCAAAATGTTAATAAACTTAATATAGCGCTAGAAAAAGAAAGGCAGGCCAAGCAGCAACGCGATGAGTTCTTGCAAAATATGAGCCATGAATTACGTACACCCCTTAATGCTATTTTAGGACTTACCCAATTACTTAAAAAGAACAGCCAATCAAATGCTCAGTTGCCTATTATTGAGGCGTTGGATAGAAGTGCCAATAACTTGGCAGGATTGGTTTACGATGTTTTGGATCATAAAAAAATAGTAGAGGGCACATTGCACATAGAATATCAGCCAACCAATATTGCCAAATTGCTTAAAGATATTTACTCAAGTTATCAATACGAAGCCATTAGAAAAGGATTGGATTTTACAGTCGAAATGGATAAAGATATTGAAGAAGAATTATTTCAAACAGATCCCTTAAGGCTATCGCAAATGGTTACGAATCTGGTTGTAAATGCACTAAAGTTTACGTCTAAAGGAGCAGTTAAGCTATTGGCAAAGATAAATTGTAATGAGGCTAAACAATTAGAAATAAAGGTGGTAGATACAGGGATTGGTATTCACCCTGAAAATATTGATAAAATAAATAACCGTTACTTTCAGGAAAGTAAAGAACTGTCGGGACGATATGGGGGATACGGTCTTGGTTTGTCGATTGTAAAACAACTCTCCTCCTTATTTGGAGGGTATCTAAGTGTCGATTCTGAAAAGGGAATAGGGTCGACATTTTGCATAACGATTCCTGTTGTGTCAGCTAATAAAGCTAAAATAAATGAAGAAAAATCCATTCAAGTTCAGGACAGCCTAGAATTTAAAAAGTTTTACAAGATACTTCATATCGAAGATGATGTGTCCACAATAGAACTTGTAAGGCACATATTGAAAAATAAGTCTGTTGAATTAGAACAGGTAAGTAGTGTAGATGGAGCATTAAATTATTTAGCCGAAAATAAGCCAGATCTAATCTTTAGTGATTTATTACTAAATGATATCCATTTAAAGGACGAATTAGAGCAATGGATACAATCGAAAAGGATAACCTGTCCGCTTGTCTTGGTGTCGGCTTCAGAGCCAGAAATGATGGAGTCGATATCGCCAATTTATTTTCAAAAGCCATTCAAGGCAAATGAATTAAAAGATTATGCGTTTAAAGTTTTAGGAGCTCATGAATTTTCGCAACCTGATTTTTTAAATATTTATAGTAATTACGATCACGAAAAAGGAAAAATAGCAAAAGTAATTGGTTTGCTTATTGAGGAATTTCAAACTTATAAAGACCGTATCGAAAAGGCCGTAACAAGTAAAGATCAAAAAGAATGGGAGGCCATATTGCATAAGCTTATTGCTCACATTAATAATTTAAAATTAAGCTCTCTTTCAAAGCTGTTGCCAGAACAAGTAGAAACGCTTGCGTTAAATCAATTAGAGGAAATACAAAATACTTTTGTTTATTACTTATGTTGTTTTAGAGAAGAAAGACGTGTTAATTTAAAAGACTGATTTTTTGATATAGTGTTTTTTCGTAACTCTGGCTAAGCGGTACATGGTCTTTTCCTATTTCTATAACATTATTGCCTATGGCGCTTATTTTATTCAAGTTAACAATATAAGAACGATGCACCCGTTGAAAAAAATCAGGTAACTTAGTTTCAAGATCTTTTAAGGTCATGAGCGTTAATATCTTTCTCTTTGTCATGACCACAGAAATATAATTAGCTTCCGATTTAAAATAGCAAACGTCTTCTAAATTTATCTTTACCAACTTATTGCCATCTTTAATAAAAAGTCTGGCTTCTTTATTTTGGTGTTTTGATTGGAAAACTTGTGCTTTTTGAAATGCTTTAAAGAATCTGGGAAAGTTAATAGGTTTTACTAAAAAGTCTGCTATCTGATCGTAATTATAGGAATCTGGAGCAAAATTCTTATTAGAAGTAATCATAATTACAGCCGTATTGGAAGGCGTTATTCTTAAAATATCTTCACCGGTTATATCGGGTAAGTTATAGTCCAACAGAATAACATCAAAGTGAGAGCTGTTAATAAGATTTATTGATTCAAATCCAGAAGTAGTAGTTACAACACTGGTTATGTCATCAATTTTACTGCAAAAGTGTTCCAGTAAATCACACATTAACGGGTCATCGTCAACAATAAGACATTTCATCTGTTACTATTTTATTGCTCTTAATAGCTTAGTTATGATTTGAAAATCATTATATAGGTTGGCATTAACTTAATCCCACTAGTTTATTTCGTTGGTTTATCAAATAAAAAGCGTATTTCATCAAGCAATATAATCAATCCGTACAATAATATAGAGATATGTTAAGTAAAATAGTAATATTGGGTCAACAAAAACCAACCCAATTATGAAATTAAAATTACAGCAAGCTTTGCTTGCCTTGTCTTTATTAGTAGTTCTTACAAACTGCAAGAATGAAAATAAAGGAGCCATGGCAGATAACATGGCTAAAACGGAAGCAGTGCCAAAAGGAAAGGATAATGTAGCCTATCAGTGGGCACATATAGCGCTTGAAGGTACAGCAAATGATACAGATAAGTTTAAGCCAAGACCAACGATCACCTCAAGATTTTTAGGATTGATTTTCACATCAATGTTCGATGCCTGGACACGATACGACGATAAGGCAAGTCCGGTTTACCTTAATGATGTAGCACGTCAGCCTAAAAACAAAAGAACCCTAAAGAATAAAGAAATCGCCGTGAGTTATGCGGCTTATCGTGCCCTAAGTGAATACTATTACTCTGATAGTGTTATGTTTAAGAATAAAATGATAAAATTAGGGCTAGATCCTAATAATAAGTCGCTAGATCCTACAACACCAGAAGGAATAGGAAATCTGGCGGCAAAAATGGTTATCGATGCACGTAGGCATGATGGTTCCAATCAATATGGTGATGTCGAAGGATCTATGGGCAAACCGTATTTCGATTACACGGGATATAAGCCGGTTAACGATGCCGATAATAATGTCGATATTAACAGGTGGCAGCCTAAATATTTTTCAGATGGAAAAGGCGGAAAGTTTGCTCCAGGATGCTTAACCCCATACTGGCAAAAAGTAAGACCACTTTTACTTAGTACGGCAGATCAGTTTCGCCCAGGACCACCCCCCGTGTTAGGTTCAGATCAGTTAAAAGAAGAAGTAAAAGAAGTTGTTGAATTACAAGCTAATTTAACCCCAGAACATAAAGCCTTGGTAGAGTTTATGCGCGATGGTCCCAAGTCGGTACAGCAGGCGGGACACTGGTTGAAGTTTGCTCAGGATGTGTCGTTAAGAGATCATCATACACTTGACGAGGATATAAAGATGTATTTTCTTGTAGAATCGGTTGCTATGGACGGCTTTATCGCGTGTTGGGATTCAAAAATGCATTACGATTTTGCAAGACCATATGCCTTAGTGCATGAGTATTATCAAGATCAAACCATTGATGCCTGGGGAGGTCCAGATAAAGGCATGGTGAAAATGAAAGGCCAGGAATGGCGTCCATATTCTCCCGATACTTTTTTGTGTCCACCATTTCCTAGTTACGTGTCAGGACATAGTACTATTAGCGGAGGCTGTGCCGAAGCACTAAGACTATTTACCGGCAACGATAAATTTGGTGTTGAAGTAGAATTGATCCCAGGTGCGCTTACCGAGCCCAATAATCTTGGAGATCCAGTAGTTCTTAAATTTCCAACCTTTACCAAAACAGGAGAAATGGCAGGGATATCCAGAGTAATGGGAGGGTACCATATTCAAGCAGATAATATTGAAGGACTTAATTTAGGACGGAATATAGCCCGTTACAATTACAAAAAATATTTGGAGCTTCTTGGTGAATCTACAGATAATCTATAGCTAGTAGAGAGAGTTGTTAGTTTGAAATTCGCCCCCCTCATGTTATATAACATTTAGAGGGGCGGATAAAATTAAAAAGTAAGTTAGTATGGCTCGTTTTATTTCCCGTATCAATAAATTCAGATTGTTAAGTGTTAGTATTGGAATAATATACCTTTGGTTTGGAGGGCTTAAATTTTTTCCGGAGTTGAGCCCTGCAGATGCTTTAGCTAAACAAACCATAACGTTTTTAACATTGGGATTTATGCCAGAAAAGATAAGCATTTTAATGCTGGCAGTTTTAGAGGTAGCTATTGGTTTGTTTCTAATCTTTAACTTTCAAATTAAAAAAGTTGTTGTTGCTGCCATTTTGCATTTAGTACTTACATTTATTCCAATGCTATTCTTTCCAGAAATATCATTCACTAAAGCACCTTTTGTTCTAACCCTTGTTGGGCAGTATATTATTAAGAACATTGTTATTATTAGTGCGTTGTTGTTTATTTATCCTTTAGAAGAGTATAAAAGGGAAGCCATTTAAGATGCTTCTGTAGCATTCCTAATTAAATTAAAAACTTCAATAAAGGAGGGTTATTGCTCTTTTATAATCAGATTATAATAGAACATAATGAAAAATAAATATTTTATAAGTACAGTTTTTGTGCTTTTTCTATGCTTGTATACAGGAACAAATAAAATAAAAGCCCAAGGGTGTGTTGCCATTCGTGGTTACTCGTCATGTAGTGCAGGAAATATGGAAAATGGGATTAACCTAAAACAAGGAGAGTTTACGGTAGGTTCTAACTTCAGGTACTTTGAGTCCTTCCGACACTTTAGAGGAACTGAAGAAGAGACAAACAGGGTAGATGAAGGTACCAATGTAATAAATGACTCCTATTTTTCTGATATTACATTTAATTTATGGAATTAGCGATAGATTTTATACCAATGTGTTAATTCCTTTTGTTTCGCATACTAGATCGTCATTGTACGAACATGGTGGAAATAGGCTTGGTGATAGACGTAATACAAAGTCCAGCGGATTGTCGGACATTCGTTTAGGTGCAGGGTTTTGGCTGTTTAAGCCTAACAGTAAATCTTTTAATGTAGCATTAGGGACTGGAATAAAATTGCCTACAGGTGATTATAGGTATACAGATACCTTTTACAATCAGGGAGATAATAAAGATATGATGGTTGATAACGTTGTTGATCAATCAATACAACCGGGTGATGGTGGTGTAGGGTTTAATTTAGACCTTCAAGGATATCAAACGTTGTCTCACCATTTTATGCTAACAACAACGTTATACTATTTGTTTAACCCTAGGGAAACGAACGGGGTTCTAACACGCAGTGGGTCAAGTGAGTTTTCGGTACCAGATCAATATGCTGCACAATTAGGAGCTTTGTACTTTACAAATGTTAAAGGTCTTAACATGTATTTAGGAGGAAGGTTAGAAGGTGTGCCTGCTTCTGATTTAATAGGAGGTAGCTCAGGGTATAGGCGTCCCGGCTATGTAATTTCTGTAGATCCAGGAATTAATTATAGTGTAGATAATCTAACTATGAGTTTAAATGTTCCTGTTGCTTTAGAGCGTAATAGAACACAAAGTTTTATAGATAAGCAAAGAACTTCTGAGACAGGAGAATACAGACATGGCGATGCTGCTTTTGCCGATTATCTTATAAGCTTGAACTTTACTTATAAATTCTCTAAAAAGCAGGAAGATAAGGGTATAAAAACACCTGCTGATTCGCTTGATTTTAATATGAAAAGTTAAATTATAGGTGTTATGCCCAATTGTTAATCAAAAAGAATTCTTCGACGCTATGCTTCGGAGTTTGTGTTGAAATTGTCGTTCCCGTGAAATTGAAGATTCAAGAATACAAAAATTTGAAAATATTATATTATGAATAAAACGGGAATCTAAATACAGAATTTTGATTATCGGCCTTGTGAGGTCAAAATGAAACGATCGAAACCTGTACTGAGCTTGTCGAAGTATACTTCTATGGCTCTGCCTTGGGGATAGTTCGTTTCAAGGAATTCTTTATTTTTTCTCGTTTATTAAATTACGATAGAGCCATTAAGGTTTAAAACTTTTCCTGGTTAAGCTGTTGCAGACTATACATACGGATTTTATAAAGCTCAGCTCAATTTTTTATACATCCAATACTTGTAATTCATAGTTATTTCTAAGGTTTATACCGCTTTGGAATTAAAAGAAAATACCCTTATGAATATTATATTTTATAATTTATAGTTAAAAAAATAGTATAAACAAATAAGCTTCTAGATACTTATTTGTGTGTTTTTTATTATATATCGGAAGATTTTTTTGGTTGAAATGAGTGAAAATACCGATAAAATGTATTATTTTTATGCTTTCTAAATATATTAACTATGAAAGTTAAGCAAATATCATTAGAAGAGTATAATTGGAAAGCTAGTCTTTCCTCTTTACATATTAAGGCTAATGTGTTTTTACTTTTTATTTCTCCTAAATTTAAGGAAAAGCAAGAAGTTATAGGTGTACTAAGGAAAGCGTATCAAAATGCCTGTATTATTGGATGCTCGACAGCTGGAGAAATATCGGATGTTTCGGTTAAAGATAATACAATTTCCCTAACAGCTATTCAGTTAGAAAAAGTTGTTTATAAAAAGGTATCTGTAAGTGTTGATGATATGACTTGTAGCTATGCTGCAGGGCAAGAACTAGCCACCAAGCTTTTCAACGAAAACTTAAAACATGTACTGGTTTTAAGTGATGGTTTAAATGTTAATGGTGCCGATTTGGTTACTGGCTTAAAGACAAAATTGCCGGATGTTAGCATAACAGGAGGATTGGCTGCAGATGGATCCGATTTTTGTCAAACGTTTGTGATTAATAATGGTGAAATAGTTGATAAAACTGTTATAGGTTTAGGGTTTTATGGAGAAGGATTGAAAGTTGGTTACAGTTCCAAAGGAGGATGGGATAGTTTTGGAATAGAAAGGCTCGTGACTAAATCGGATAAAAATGTTTTATACGAATTAGATGGTCAACCAGCCTTAAGGCTTTATAAATCTTTTCTGGGAGAACAAGCCAATAATTTACCAAGTTCAGGGTTGCTGTTTCCATTAAGCATGCGAATAAACGAAAATACAAAACCTATAGTTAGAACCATATTAGCTGTCGATGAAAAAGAACAAAGTTTAACATTTGCAGGTAACATTCCAGAAGGGGCATATGTTCGATTAATGAAAGCTAATATTAATAGGTTAATTAATGGTGCTGAAGAATCAGCTATTTCAGCGAACAAAGAATTATTGGAAACATCAGAACTGGCTATACTTATCAGTTGTGTGGGAAGACGGTTAGTGCTTAAACAAATGGTTGAGGAAGAAGTGGAAGCGGTAAGGGGCGTATTAGGTCCAAAGCCATGTGTAACGGGATTTTATTCCTATGGGGAAATAGCACCATTCGAAGAGTTTTCACCTTGTGAAGGAGCATAATTAGTGAATGAATATAACAACTTTATCAAATGCCAAATAATAACATACATAGACTTTTAAAGTGGCAGTTAGCAAAATCTGGATTGGATATTGAAGGGCAGCCAGAGTTAGCTGAATTTTTAAATATGGTTAACAACACTTATGATAACTTTGAAAAAGATATTAATCGTTTTGAGAATATTTTAGAAACTAATTCTAAAAATCTATTTATCGCAAATCAACGATTGATGGATGAAAGGGATCGTCATAAAACAAAGTTAGAGCATATTGTTGACAACATAGGAGGCGTTATTTTTGAAACAGATCTGGAAGGTAATTTTACCTTTTTAAATAGTGCCTGGACTAAATATTCAGGGTTTCCTCTTAAAAACTCTATAGGAAAGAGTTTTAAAGAATTTCTTAAGAGAGAGAATATAGATGGAGATAAAAATTTTGACGAATTATTTTTTAGTGGTAAACAGAGTATTAAATTTCTTTTCAAGAATGAATACAACGATAAATTGTCGTGGTTTGAAGTAAAATCAAAACTTATTTTTAGAAATAATGGGATGCCGGCAGGATTCATAGGAACCATTATTGATGTAACAAACTTAAAAGAAACAGAAATTGAGCTTCAAAAGGCCAGTAAATCTAAAGACATGTTTCTTTCTACGGTGTCCCATGAAATAAGGACACCGTTGAATGCTGTTACCGGATTGACTAATATTTTGCTAATGGAAAAACACCTTCCAGATCAAATAGAAAATCTCAAGGCATTAAAATATTCGGGCGAACATTTACTAGGTTTAATAAATGATTTATTGGATTTCGACAAAATTAAATCGGGGAAATTAAAAGTTAACGAGGAGGATTTTAATTTAGATTTCTTTTTAGAAAATACAGAGTCTCATTTTAAACTAAGGGCAGATTCTGAGGGAATTAGGTTTAAATTACAAAAGGGTAATGACCTGCCTGCCAATATTATTGGAGATCGATTAAAGTTGGCTCAAATAGTAAATAACTTATTGAGTAATTCGTTAAAATTTACAGAACAAGGAAGTATAACGCTTAGTGTTAAGAACTTCGGAATAGATAAAAATAAAGTAAAGCTTCAGTTTAGTGTTATAGATACTGGCATAGGAATATCAGCAGATAAACAAGAAGCCATTTTCGAAAGTTTTATGCAGGCTGATTCTGAAACCTCGGTTAAATATGGTGGTACGGGACTTGGCTTGTCTATCAGTAAAGAATTATTGAACCTACAAAATAGCGATTTAAGAGTAGAGAGTGAACTGGGAAAAGGCGCTACGTTTTTATTCGACATTACATATAAAATAAGTAATAGACTTAATGTATATGAGCCAAATATGATAAAAATACAGCCAACCTACGATGCTTTAAATGTTAATGTATTGGTGGCAGAAGACAATAGAATGAATATTATGGTTATTAAACGGTTTTTTTCTAACTGGAAAGTTAATTTTAAAATAGCAGAGAATGGTAAGGAACTATTGGATATTTATAGAGAAGCCGATTTCGATTTGATATTGATGGATTTACAGATGCCCTTAATAGATGGTTATGAAGCTACAAAAATTATTAGAGAGTTACCAAATGACAAGGCAAATATTCCTATTATAGCTCTAACGGCATCACCACAAACAGATATGAGAGAGAAAACAAAGCAGTATAAAATGAATGGTTTTATGGGCAAACCCTTTAATCCAGAGAAATTGTATTTGTTACTTAAATCCTATAGTAAAGAAGTGGTTAATAAAAAGGCGATGTAAATTTTTAGGCTTCAGCATTAAAAAAGACTTTGTAATAATGCATTTTTTTTTCATCATCATATCCTCTTTCCATAAATTCAGTAGAAGCCTCTGGAGCATCTATATCTAGCTTTATTTGTATGTTAGTGTCTAATTTAATATCGGTTTTAAACTTTTTCTTTTCTTTGTTTACAACGGCTTCAGCTACATCAAACTGGTTTCTAAGGACTGTATTTTGTTCACTTTCAAATGTTTTTTTATAATCATCGAAGAGTGTTTTGTGTTTGTCTTCTTCAAAAATTTCATCCTTGAATTTTTCAACAGCTACTATTTCATTTTCTTTGAAATAATCAATGGTTTTAGCTAAGAAGGCATTTTGTTCTTGGGCACCATAAGTGCTTTTAATAATTTCGGTCGAAAACTCTTTACAAAGTTCAATGTATTGTTGTGTGTGGTTATTGGCATCGTCAGCATATTTAATATTTAAAAAATGATTGATCCAATATTGCGTGTCATAACTATTATTGTCTACCGATAAAACAATTTTACCCTCGTTGTCAGATTGATTCAAAATTAAGCAGCCTTTGTCTACTTTTTTAGAACTAATGCCTTTTTGTACCACAACATCATAACTGTTGTTTTCTAAGTAGGTTTGAAAAAAGTTAATTTTGCTTTCAATTTTAAAAATACCAATGGCGTTAGTGGTTATATCATTAAATTCAATACCGTCAAACAATACTACCAATACATCGCCTGTTTTAATTTGAGCCGAATTAGATTGTTCGAATAAATGCGTAACAATATGCTTTGAAATATCTACGAATGCTTCTTCATCGTTAAACAACTGCGTTGTGTAACTGTTAATTTCATTTAAGTTAATGTCGGCATGATGGTTAAAACGATAACTTTGCACCACACTGCCAAAAGGCCTTAATAAAAAAGGGAGCATTAAATCGTAGCTAGCCTCGTCAAAGTCTACTGTCTTTTCCGAAAATGCGTTTTTTGTACTGTTAAATTTGTTTCCCACTTTGTGGATAATAAATTTTGAAATAGAGGCATTTTTTCGTGAAATCATAATATGTAAAGCATACGTGTTATATAAGGTGCAATACTATTAAAAATAGCTGAAACTCTTATCTAATTGTTAGCTTTTTAAAAGCTTTATTTAACTAGTTTATTTTGTAAATGATAACAGTGTTATCTTCTCCTTCAACAACAAATTCCAAATTGCGATCCCTATCTATTTGGTTTAAGTCAATAGTAGAATTGCCATAAACAGGAAAATTAGGTAGTAATTTAGAACGACTATCATACAAATATACCTTATGGGATTGCAGGTCGGTAATGGCAACGTAAATTTTATCATTAATATAGAATAGTTTTGGAATAGAATAGCTGCCGTAATCTATTTCTATAGTATTGTTTTTAATGGATAATTTGTTTTCACTGTGGGATACCAATGTTTTACTTGAAGCTACGATACTATGTTTTTTTGATAATTTCAAGTTTTGCGTAGCAGTATTTCCTTTAGAGTCAACACTCATTAAAGAGCCATTAGCTGTAGTTGTTGTAAACTTATTTTGGAATAAATAAATGGGCTCAGGAGAAAAAGTGACGTTTGTTGTTTTTGGAGTGACTCTGTTTCGTCCAGTTCTATCCAATATGTAAAGTTTATTTTGGGTTTTTAGAGCGATATAATCCTTACGGCCAATTCTAAAGTGTTTAGGTTGACTTATTATGCGATTATTGGCAGATTTAAAAATGAACCCTTTTACAATTTGTGCTTTAACATTATACATTAATACATCTTTGCCTTGTGTGACCAAGAGCCTGTAATTTTTGTTCTTATCGTAATCGAAAACAGATAGAGGTTGCGTTATTTCGTCGTTAAATTTGCCAGGAAAGGGAGCTACATCATTGCCGTTTCTGTCGATAACATAAACTCGATGTGGGGTGGCAAATACCAATTGAAGCCTTCCGTTTTTATAAATATCAATTTGTTCAATAGTCCCTAAAACAGGACCATGCAATTGTTTTTTCCAAAGTACTTTACCCTTATTGGAAATTAAATATAAGTTGTTGTTAATATCTTGAACAACTATTTCTTTTTGATTTGTTACGTGGTTGGTTACAAATTGAGGTGCGTTTAAAAGTGCTTTGTCCAATTTTACGGTTAATTCTTCGGAAATTGAATTTAATCTTGCCTTGGTTTTAATTTTTTTAACAATACCATTTACATGTGCAAAATTAGTGTCATATATAAGCTGAATAGCAGATGCTTTGTAATCGTCAAATTTTAAATTAGAATTGTTGGCAAAATTTTTAGATAGTGTATTTTCTAATCCCGACGCACTGTTAACCATCAACAAGGAAGCAGCGTCACTTAGTTGCTCTTTAATAGTTTTAAAGTAATGACGTTCACTAAAAGTTGTTTTGTTTTGATAATTAGCAATAATGTTTTGTAAGACCTCCATGTCGTTTGCAAAAACAAAAAAATTATCAAGTAAACAATACTTGCTTGCTTTGTTAAATGTTACCAAAGGAGAAAACGTTTTAGAAAATAAATCGGGAGTACTAAAATTATAAATGGGAATTTCTCTGTAGGTAGTAGTTTTATTTTGTTCGCTTGCTAAGGCTTCTTCGGTCGCAATAACATCAAGGGAGTTTAATATAATAGCCTGTTCGCTACCTTGATAAATAATACCTATTTCATTAATATTATCGAAAATCATAGTCGTTACATTGCTGCTAGATGCTTTAAACTTCAATAAATTAGATTCAAAATCCTTAAAGTTATTAAATGTAAAACTCATAAAACCATCACTGTTAGCTGGAACCACATTTGGACAAAGGTTTTCTTGTGGAATAGTGTTTTTGAAAATATTGATTAGGCTTTTAGAAGAATCGGTAGCTTTCGTTATTCCATTTAAAATTATTTCGTCTTGATTTAAGTCAATATCAAGAGCTGAATAATTTGTAAAAGAGTTGGTCTTGATAGAGTCTTCAAGAAAAAATGATTTTATGTATGATGTATTAGAAGTACTTATTATTGATGCCGTTTTGGTAATGTCGATTGTGTTGTAAAATTTTTCTAACTCAATGTTTTGAGCAAATTTGTTGTGCACCATTTCTACAATTGCTTTAGATGATGAAGCGAAAAAGGTGCTATCTGCAATAGTGCTGTAAAAGGTGTTGCCGTTAAATTTTGATCGTGTTAGTGGCTTATTTTTGTATAAAAATGTTTCTTCAGTATAGTCTGTTAAAGAATCACTTTTAAATATATTCGTTTGGTATTTTGTTATAACAGTATAGGCAAGACTATCTCTTTCATCTTGAGAGATACAAATCAAAAGGTCTTCAGAAGCATTTAGAAGAGATAAGTAGTCTAGTTTGTCTTCAAGTTTCTTGTAAGAAACCGTGTTGGATAATCTTTGCAAAAAATCATTATTCTTTATGCTGCTTTTCAGTCCCTCGAAGTTAGAGGTTTTAATAATGGTATGGGTGTTTTGGGGGACAAAATGTATGAGCTCAGAGCGATTTGTTTTGGTGTTGGTGCAATTAAGGACAATTGTAGTAAGAAGGATCAAACAAAAGAATCTCATGAAATGGTTTAATTTTTACAAACCTACATATTTTCATTCTATAGCTCAAATAAAAGCAGGGCAATCTAGGGTAAAACCTGTCTGCTTTTTTAAAAGTTAAAAGTTAATTGATCTGGTAAAAGTTTAAACGATTTTCTGTGATATTTTGTAACTCCGTACTTGCGGATGGCTTCCCTGTGTTCTTTTGTAGGATAGCCTTTGTTTTTTTTCCAGTTGTACATTGGGTACTCTTCATGAATGGTGTCCATATATATATCGCGATATGTTTTGGCTAAAATTGATGCAGCAGCAATGCTCATATATTTACTGTCTCCTTTTATAATGGTTTCAAAAGGAATGTTGCTGTAAGGTTTAAATCTATTGCCGTCAACAATTATAAACTCAGGGGCTATGTCTAAAGCGTCAATGGCTTTGTGCATAGCCAAAATAGATGCATTTAGAATGTTTATGGAATCTATTTCTTCTTGGAAAATATGAGCTACACCAAAACACAGAGCGTTAGATTCTATAATTGGCTTTAAAATGTTTCTTTTCTTTTCACTGATTTGTTTAGAATCATTTAATAAAATATTTTTAAAATTCTCAGGAAGTAATACGGCAGCGGCTGTAACAGGTCCAGCTAAACACCCCCGCCCAGCTTCGTCAGTACCACACTCTAAAAGATAATTTGAATGATTTTTAAGTAGCATTAACAAATTGTTTGATGTGACAAAGCTAAAATATTAAAGTAAAACCATAAATGAATATATAAACCAACTTAGAAAGAAAAAAACTACTTTAATTGTGTAATTGTTATTTTTAAAGTCAAATATTGATTAATATACATATAATCAATATGTTTTATGTTTATTTTTTAACATTTATAAGAATTAGTTTATGGATTTTTGCTTTTTTTCTTGTTTTTTAAATATAAAATTAGGATGTTTGCCTGTGACTAACTCAAAATAAATATTTAGATCATCCTGTTTTACGTCAGGATAGTAATATTTTAAATAAAGAAAACCAGCTAAATTTAGCTGGTTTTCTTTATTTAAAATATTTCCCTGTTCTTAACGTTCAAATAATTACTTTTGTTCCAGAAAATTAATCAAGGCGTGTAGCGTGTAGTGACATGTCGCATAACAATTATCTACAATGCGAAATGCGTTGACTGTAAAAAAAGAAGAATAATTAATGCGGATAAATAAAGCAGTTTTGGCATTCTTTTTTGTGTTGCTGTTTAATACACTAAAAGCACAAGATAGGACGCAGTTTTCAAGAGATCGTATGAGTAGTTTTGATCGTCAGGACACACTTAGTCCAGAAGCTAGAAAATCAACAGGCATAAAGAACCTTAAAAATCCAGATGCTAAAATTCAAGATTACTTAATTATTTCTTATAAAAATGATACAACCTATGTAGATACTACTTTAACAATACAAAAAGAATATAAATTTAATTATTTAAGAAGAGATAATTTTGGGTTAATGCCGTTTTCGAATTTGGGACAAACATATAATAGTTTGACATATGATTTTCAAAGTACGCGTTTAATGCCTCAATTTGGTGCGAGAGCAAGACATTTTAATTATATGGAGATCGAAGACATTAATTATTATAGAGTGCCTACACCGTTAACCGAGTTGTTTTTTAAAACAGCTTTTGAGCAGGGGCAACTAGCCGATTCTTTTTTTACTGTTAACACATCGCCCCAATTTAATTTTTCAATTGCTTATAAAGGGTTGCGTTCTTTGGGGAAATACCAGCACTTACTTACTAGTACCGGAAATTTTAGATTTACAACCAATTTCCAAACCAAAAATAGTAGGTATGGGATAAAAGCACACGTTGTGACCCAAGATTTGATGAATCAAGAAAACGGAGGGCTTCAAGATGGTAATGTTGAGTATTTTGAAGCTGGCGATGAAGAGTTTCTGGATCGATCTATTTTGGAAGTGAATTTTGAAAATGCCGAAAGTATGCTGCGAGGTAAGCGTTTCTATATCGATCATGCTTATAAGATAATTAAAGAAAAAGACTCAGTGTCTAATAATAAACTAAATATCGAACATGTTATGTCCTTTGAGGACAAGTATTTTCAATTCGACCAATCTAATGCTAATGGTTATTTTGGAGACGCTTTCAAGAGTTCAGTAAAAGACCGTGCTACATTAGAACGCTTCTTTAATCAGCTGAAATTAAATTACAGTAACAATATATTAGGGTTGCTTCAATTTAATATTAGTAATACTAATTATAATTATGGTTACGATAAGTTAGTAGTGTTAAATGGTAAAACAATAACCAATAGGCTGAAAGGGGATGTTTTTGCTGCCGGAGGGGTGTATCGTAAACAATACAAAGGATTTGATCTGCAAGGGGAGTTTGGGTTAAATGTTGCTGGAGATTTTGAGGGCAATTTTTTAAAAGCCCAGGCATCCTTTAAACTCAATGATGATTTGTTGGTTTTGGCGTCTCTTAACCATAGTTCTAAAGCACCTAATTATAATGTGTTGCTCTACCAAAGTGACTATATTAATTATAATTGGCAGAATGGTTTCAATAATACCGAAACACAACAGTTGGCCTTTCAGCTAAAGGCAAAAAAACTGGCCGATTTCACCATTGACTATACCACGATAAATGATTATACGTATTTTAAACAAGATGAGGTCTCGGGTATGGTAAAAGCGTTTCAAAATGAGAATACCATAAGTTACTTAAGAGTTAAGTTGGAAAAGGAAATACGATTCTTTAACAAGTTTGCTTTAAGTAATACTGTGCTGTATCAAAATGTTCAGGACGATAATAATGTGTTTAACGTGCCAGAGTTAACAACTCGTAATACATTGTATTATTCTTCTCATTTGTTTGGCAAGGCGATGTATTTGCAAACAGGAATAATATTCAATTACTTTACAAGCTATTATATGAATGCATATGATCCGCTGTTGGCTGAGTTCTACGTGCAAACGGAGCGGGAATATGGGAGTTTTCCTAGATTGGACTTTTTTATAAATGCAAAGATACGTCAGACAAGAATCTTTTTGAAGGCCGAGCACTTTAATTCCGCGTTTACAGGTTATAATTATTATTCTGCTCCTAACAACCCATATCGAGATTTTACCGTTCGTTTTGGTTTGGTCTGGAACTTCTTTTTGTAGGGTATTTCGTGTAGTTTGAAGAGGTTGTAGATATATTCCGTGTTGTAACCATTTGGTTTCCAGTGTTGTTGTTTTGTGGTGTA